>RFHL01000279.1 GCA_003696875.1 Bacteroidota bacterium
ACGCAAAACCCGTATCGATGCCCTCGCCTGCGAGGGCGAGCACCAACTCGCAAGGCACGCCTTGCTGGTCGGGAAAGGTGTATCGCCCGGTGAGCTCCAGCAGCTCCGGGCTCAGCTGCGCCACAAATTCTTCAAAGAGCGGCTCCTCCGTCCGGCCCATGAAAAAGGGCGGCTGCTCATCTTCTCCGTCTCCCAGACGGTTGAGCGTCCCGCTACGGCTCATCATGAGGCCCAGCAGGTCGGCCTCGCCGACCCGGAGCTTGATGTGGATGTGGGTGAGTTTCTGTAGGTCGATCATGGGGGGTGAGAGGTCAGAAGCGAGACCCGAGAAGCGAGACGAGGAAAATTCCCTCTCCAAAAGCCCTTCCAGGACCGATCTCGCTGCTCGCCTCAAAAAATCGAATGACAAAAAAAACAGGGCCGCACAGTAGGGTTTGTAAGACATCAGAGAGAAAAGACGGCTCCCCCTTCCGGACATACCTGCTAATACCGCTCCTGCAGCACCTGCAGGTGGTGCCGCACATGGCCGGCGATGATACAGAGGAGGGCGGCCGCCGAGACCTCGGCGCCGCTGGCGGTGCCGGTGGCCTTCCAGGCCACCTCGGGGATCCGCGGCAGCAGGGCCAGCGTGGCTGCCCGTAGGGCGTCAAACTCAGCCAGCAGTTGATCCAGACTCAGCTCATGGTCCCGAGCGGCCATCACATACCAGTCCTGGTCCATCCCAGGCATGGGCTGCTTGTCTCCCCGGGCGATGCGCAGCAGGCGGTAGGCCATAATCCGCTCGGTATCATTGATATGCCCCAGCACCTCCAGCGGCGACCACTTGTTGGGGGCGTAGCGGTAGGTGAGCCGCTCCACCGGCAGATCACGGTACCATTGCGGCAGGCTCTGCGCATCCTCCCGAAGGATGGCTTCGAGATCCTGGCCGGCGACGCGCGTCACATAGCCGGCATAAAAGGGGGCATAGCTGTCAGGGCTGGGGGAAAGGATGAGAGACATGGGATCGCACTTTGAGAGCCAAGATCAGGACGACTTCCTGGCTCGGACAGGGGGAGGATGGCAGGAAACAAAAAAAGGAGCCCGGAGGCTCCTTTATTCAGTATCAGGTCCGGGACCTACTTGACCGCATCCACCACGGCCTTGAAGGCCTCGGGGTTGTGAACGGCGAGGTCAGCCAGCACCTTGCGATTCAGGGCGATATCGGCGGCATGAACCTTGCCCATGAATACGGAGTAGCTCATGTCATACTGCCGGGCGGCAGCATTGATCCGCTGGATCCACAGGCGACGAAACTCGCGCTTGCGGTTTTTGCGGTCGCGGTACGCATAGAGCCAGCCCTTTTCGATCTGGTTCTTGGCTACCGTCCAGACATTTTTCTTGCGGCCAAAATAGCCCTTGGCGTGTTTCATCATGCGCTTGCGACGCGCACGGGAGGCAACACTATTTACGGAACGAGGCATTTTTTCTGTTGATTAAAAGAGAAAGACAACAATGGAAAAAGAAAGACATTCACCCATGGTGAGGGGCTGGCAAGCTTACTTGACCAGCTCTTTCATACGCGCTTCATCAGCGGTGTGTACCGTGGAGAAATGGCGGAGCCTCAGTTTCCGCTTTTTGGACTTCTTGGTCAGGATGTGATTTTTGAAAGCATGCTTGCGCTTCAGCTTTCCAGAGGCGGTTTTCTTAAAACGCTTCCGAGCCCCTGAATTCGACTTTACTTTAGGCATGACAAGTGGGTTAATTATTGAGAACCGCAAAGGTACAAAACCCTCCCCATACCACCAAGAGGCCTTCGCAGAAAATTCCAGAGTGTCGGTTCGGCCTGATTTGGCCAAATGCCCGGGCATTGCGTAGTTTCGCCGGCATGACAGCGACAGCAACTACGGTGGTGTTCACCTTTGACCCGGGCCTGGAGGCAGTGGTGGAGCAGGAATGGCAGGAGCATCTCCTGGCGGCGGGTTGGCCTATGGCCGAGGTCAGGGGGACATCGCACTACGGAAACGGCCTGCTGTTTCTGCACCAGCTGGTACCGGGACCTGCGCTGCAGAAGTTGGTCCTGAACATGCGCTCGATTCACTATGCCTACCAACTGATGGGGCAATTCGAGCTGGACAAAGCCGCCAGTTGGGACCGCTTTGAAGCGGCCCTGCGCGAGATCCCGATTCCGGCCCTGGAGGCGGCCACCTCCTTTCGGGTGAGTCCCGAGCGCCACGGCAACCACGCCTTTTCCAGTTATGATATGGCCAAGGCCGCCGGTGACTACCTGCGCGACCGCTACCAGCTCCCCGTGGACCTGGAAAACTACTCCCACAATGTGCGGGTGGACCTGCGCGACCGCTGGGGTTGGGTCGGGGTGCAGCTGCACCCCGACCGGCTCAGCCGCCGCCACCGGCGGCGGTATCAGCACCGGGCCGCCTTGCAACCGACGGTGGCCTACGGCCTGCTGCGCCTCACCGGCCTGCCCGAGGGCATGCGCGGCGCCCTGCTAGACCCTTTCTGCGGGTCAGGGACCATCCTGATCGAGGCGGCGGCCCTTTGGCCGGAAATGGAACTCTACGGCACCGACCTGGTGCCGGAGGTGCTCGACGGTGCGCAGCGCAACCTGGAAGCCGCGGGTCTGGAGACCCGGGTGCGGCTACATGACATGGATGCCCGGCAGCTGCCCGAGCGCTTTCCCAGCGGGCGCTTCCGGGCGATCGTTACCAATCCCCCTTACGGCCTCCGGCTGGGGCGCCAGCTCAATCTGTACTGGTTTTACCGCGATTTCCTGGCCGCCGCCCGGCAGGTGCTCGCCATCGACGGCCGCCTGGTCCTGCTCGTGCTCAAGGCCGAGCTCTTTCGGGATGTGCTGCGGGAAAGTGGAGCCTGGAAGGTGCGACATGAACAGCGCCTCGACGCTGGGGGCAAGCATCTGCGGGCTTTTGTCCTCCAGCCCCGGGACAAGTAAGCGAAAGAGCCGGTCGGCCGGTTCTCTCCTTACGCTTATGTAACCGCCAGCAGGCTGCGCACCATGGCTTCCCATTCATCCTGCAAACTCCCCTCCGCCATGGGTTGACGAGCTTTTCGGTACCAATAGCCGGCATTCCAGGCGTCGCCTTCCAGACGGTGCAGATAGGCATGCGCCCATGAGCCCGCCCGGCTGGGGTCATCCTGAGCCAGATCGTGGGCCCGGTCCCAATCGTCGCGACCGGCATACCAAAGGGCCTGTAGGGCAGGCGAGAGACCCGCCGGGGGCGCAGCCAGCGCCAGGCTGGCGGAAAAGGCTTCAAAGGTCATAGGGAATCCACTTTTGGCACCAACATGGGGCTTTCTTCAGGACAGGGCGAATAGCTGGCCCATCCATCCCGGGGCGATCGAACCGCATCGCGCCTGCTTCAGGCCCCCGCCTCAAAAGCCTCTATTGCCGCCGTCTGACTCAGCAGAAAATCAATGTCGTCATAGCCATTGATGAGGCACATTTTCTTGTAGGGGTTGATCTCAAAGTGGGCCTGCTGCCCGCTGGAGTCCAGCGTCAGGGTCTGCGCCTCCAGGTCGACCGTAAAGGGCGTCGCCGGATCAGCCTCGATGGCGGCAAACAGCTCCTTCAGCAGGGCCTCACTCACCTGCACGGGCAGCAGCCCGTTGTTGAGGGCATTGGCCTTAAAGATATCAGCAAAGAAGCTCGACACCACGACCCGAAAGCCGTAGTCGACCAGCGCCCAGGCCGCGTGTTCGCGGCTGGAGCCGCAGCCAAAGTTTTTGCCTGCCACCAGGATCTCGCCGGCATAGGTGGCGTCATTGAGCACAAAGCCAGCCTTGGGCTGTCCGGCGCTGTCATAGCGCCAGTCGCGAAAGAGGTTATCGCCAAAGCCCTCGCGGGTCGTCGCCTTGAGAAAGCGGGCCGGGATGATCTGGTCGGTGTCCACATGCTCGATCGGCAGGGGAACCGCGCAGGAGGTGAGGGTGGTGAAGGGGGTCATGGTGAGATATTTAGAAGCGAGAAGCGAGAAGCGAGAAGCGAGAAGCGAGAAGCGAGAAGCGAGAAGCGAGAAGCGAGACCGGCACAAGCGCCTTCGAGAGAAGAAAAAGAGCAGTTCCTAATGAGGAATGCGCAACGAAAAATGCTACACGCTTTCCCGCACATCCACGATGTGGCCGTGGATCGCGGCGGCGGCAGCGGTGAGGGGACTGGCCAGGAAGGTACGCGCGCCCGGGCCCTGCCGGCCCTCAAAGTTGCGGTTGGAGGTGGAGACGCAGTACTTGCCAGCGGGCACCTTGTCTTCGTTCATCCCGAGGCAGGCCGAGCAGCCAGCCTCGCGCAGCTCAAAACCGGCCGCCCGGAAGACGTCGGCCAGGCCCTCGGCCATCGCCTGCTCGCGCACCTGCCGCGAACCGGGCACCACCCATACCTCCACCCCGGGGGCCTTTTGCTTGCCCTTCACATAGTCCGCCACCAGGCGCAGGTCCTCGATTCGGCTGTTGGTGCAGGAACCGATAAAGACATAGTCCACCTTCTGCCCCTGCATCGCCTGCCCGGCTTCCAGGCCCATATAGGCCAGCGACTTGGCCAGCTGCTTGCGGTCGCTCTCATTGTCCAGCTCCTCCGGCCGGGGTACCGGCTGGTCCACCCGCACGCCCATCCCGGGATTGGTGCCGTAGGTGATCATCGGGGCGATATCCGCCGCGTCAAAGGTGTATTCCCGATCAAAGACCGCATCTTCATCGGTGTAGAGCGTATGCCAATGGGCCAGGGCCCGGTCCCAATCCGCCCCCTTGGGGGCAAATTCCCGGCCTTTCACATAGGCAAAGGTCTTCTCATCGGGGGCGATCAGCCCGCCGCGGGCGCCCATCTCGATGCTCATGTTGCAGACCGTCATCCGCCCCTCCATGCTCAGGCTGCGAATCGCCGAGCCGGCATACTCCACAAAGTAGCCCGTCCCGCCCGAGGCCGAGATCTGCGCGATGATGTACAGGATGATGTCCTTGGCAAAGACGCCCGGCCGCAATTCGCCCTCCACATTGATCCGCATCTTTTTGGGCTTCTCCTTCAGCACGCACTGCGTGGCCAGCACCTGCTCCACCTCGCTGGTCCCGATCCCGAAGGCGATCGTCCCAAAGGCTCCGTGCGTCGAGGTGTGGGAGTCCCCACAGACGATGGTCTGGCCCGGCTGCGTCACCCCCAGCTCCGGCCCGATCACGTGCACGATGCCCTGATAGGGATGCCCCAGCCCGTACAACTCCAGCCCAAAGTCGGCGCAGTTGCGGATCAGGGTGTCCACCTGCTTGCGGGACAGCGCCTCCTTGATAGGCAGGTGCTGGTCCAGCGTCGGCACATTGTGGTCGGCCGTGGCCACGGTCTGTGCCGGGCGGAAGACCGGAATCCCCCGGCGGCGCAGGCCATCAAAGGCCTGCGGACTCGTCACTTCGTGGATAAAATGGGTATCGATGTAGAGCACATCGGGGCCCCCTTCAGCGCGGGTGACCACATGCGCGTCCCAGATTTTGTCGAAAAGCGTAGGCATAGGCTAGCGTTTTGGGGCGACCGCTTCATCAGCCGCGCCGTAAAAATACGCTTCCCGCCGGGATTGACAAGCGGTAGATCAGGAGGGCGTGTCCCCCGGCGGCGCCCAA
>RFHL01000280.1 GCA_003696875.1 Bacteroidota bacterium
GCGGTGCGGAAAATCACATTCGCTGCGCATCGTCCCATTTCCGTACCGGCCGGCGGGTCGGAGTATCGTACCCGGCTCCTGGGTACGTTGGCTAGCCTCCTCCAAAACGCGAGGTGCTCAGGCTCCTTGCTAGGCCTGGTAGTGGACGCGTCGATCACCCTATCGAAAGGATTGAAGACCAGGGCTGTGAAGTGCCCCATCTCGATGGCAGTGCCAGGGCAGGAGAAGGCCACAATTACCGTCAACCGATCCGTATCGAGCGAAGGGGGAGGGACTACCCCCAGCTGGCTTTTATACGCCTCTTCTGGGCCGATCACTGCGGGCTTGTGGTCCTCCGGCGCGTTCTTTACGATATCTTGGAGACACCTCATCAACGCTGAAGCGGGTACGAAGACAAAACTTTCGGCCCCTCCGGCCATGTTGCTCAGGGACGCTGGGAGGGCCTTTAACCGTCGTTTCTGTACCTTCTCAGGGGGCCAAAGCTTGTCACACACCTTGGCCCTCGCCTCGGATAGGGTGCCTTTCCTGGTCGCGGCACGCCAAGCGAGCCCAAGGATCATCTTCGCGAGGAGAGCAAATGGGTTTTGAGTGGCGATTACCCAGGCTGCCATGGAGATACGCCAGATGCCTTCGGACCACCTGGCACAGAACTCCTGCGCTTGCTTGGAGGCGTATACATATGCCGCCACGCCCACTGTGTAGACTATCATGGCAAGAGCAGCGATGACGAGCATAAACCTGGCGTAGTAGCCCAGGCTCCACAACCAGGTGATGAAGTGCCACACCGCATTCGTCCATTGGAGGATGAGTGCCCAAATGGCGAGCGCGATGTCCACGAAACCCTTTTCCGTCCGTTCTGAGTGCTTTGTTAGGCCGTCGTCAGCCGGCATCGAGTTGTCGTCAACGTCGTACGGATCCTCGGCCTCCTCGGTCTCTCCCGGGTGCCCGTCGCCGTCACCTCCACCACCGCCCGGAGTCGTGTGGGGATCCGCTGTGATGCTGATGGGTTTTGCCTCCGCAGGTTGTGCC
>RFHL01000281.1 GCA_003696875.1 Bacteroidota bacterium
GTCAGAAAAAGCCTCACTTGGCCCGCCAAGCTCGGTTTTTCTTCCTTGTCTGCGCACAAGGTCTCGGCGCAAAATCGAGAAGTTATTTTTCTCGCGTTATTTAGCGGGAAAGATCAGGGGTAAAGGTATGGTCCCTGATCAAGAACCCGATAACCCCAGGGTGAAGGATGTGTGAAGCTTTTGGGCTACCGCAAGAGCAGCACGCTGCCGGCCGACTGCTGGCGAAGCGGCCGGTCGGGGACGAGCAGTTGAAAGCGCAAGGTCCAGGCATAGCTGCCACCCGGGGCGGGTTTGCCATCGGACCTGCGGCCGTCCCAGCCAAGGGCCGGGTCGTATTGGCGGCTTTGGTACACCCGGCGACCCCAGCGGTCGAAAACGGTAAAGACATAGTCGGTCACGGGAAAATCGCTTGAAAAGACCGGTGAAAAGCGGTCGTTGTGACCATCCCCGTTAGGAGTGAAGGCCGTGGCGACAAAGGGCAGGTTGGTGCACCGCTTTTCCACGACCTCGATCGTCACCCGGGTTTGGCCGCAGGCGTATGCCAGCACCTGCTCGTAGCGCCCCGGCTGCTGGTAGGCGCGGACCAGGCCTTGCGTCCCGTCGCGCCAGCGGGGGGCATAGGCGGGTAGGTCTATGTCGCCAAAATAGGGCGTCGGGTCGAAGGCCACTTCGGCCTGCCCGGTACAAAGGATCAGAGTGTCGGAAATCGCTTCGGGAAAGGGCAGCAGCTGCAGGTTGTCGGCGTTAAAATATTGGAACCCGTACCACTGATCGAAGGCAAAGGGGTCATAGACCTCGTCGCAAGGCGCCACCGGCGGAAAGCTGTCGATGGTCATGCTGAAGGTGAGATGGTCTTCCCCGCCGGCAGCCTGAAAGCAGCCGGTAAAGGTCGTCCAGGCATCGGAGGTACGCTGATCCAGCGAATCATAGACGTTGAAATCCAGCACCTTGGGGGCCTCGATGGCCGTGGCTGCGCCGTCGCTGTTCAGGGTCGTGCCGGCCGGTCCCTGGCTGGCATAAACTTGCAGCGCCATGGGCGGATCGGTCGGACAATACCGGCCTTCCACTCCTTCCATCGCGTGGAACAGCCCCCGGTGGCGCAGGTCGATGGAGAACGCATAGGCCCGGCCCGGCGCCAGGGGCGCCCGCAGGGGGACCCCAAAGGCCTCGGACGCCATCGTAAAGTCGCGCCTGACAAGCCCCCAAAAGCCCACAAAGCTCTCTCGCTGCCGGTACTCAAAGGCATCTCGGGCAGGTGTCCCCCCCGTGACGCTGTAGCCGCATTCCATCAGGAAGTAGTCCACGGTCGCCCCAGGGATGGCATACCAATCCTCCAGGCCCGCCATGCTCTCAAAGGGCAGCGGGCAGCCCACCACCTCGTGCGCCGAGAAGTCGGCGTTGGGGATGAGGTTTTGGGCGGCCGCCGGGCCGGCGGCCAGCAGGGCCGCCCAAAGCAGCAGGCCGCAGGGAATCCGGCGTAGGGGGATGGGCATCATGTCCAAGAGGGGTTTTCCCCAAGGTACGGGATAGCGGGGAGAAAACCTGTTTAGACGGCGGGGATCGCCTGGAGGTAGCTTCCTTCGCACCCGCCGGAGGGCGCCTGCTGTGCGCAAACGCGCTCGATCACCGGAATTCCCCCTCTGCCATCCTCGCACGGAGTCCGACCCCTACGGCGTCGACTTTCCTGTGGGCTTGTGCTACCA
>RFHL01000282.1 GCA_003696875.1 Bacteroidota bacterium
TAAACTTCGCGTCGGTCTCGAAGACCAGGATCTCGAGTGTATCCTCTCTCCCCTAAACTTGCTAGCTTTTTTTGTGATATGGTAATGATACAAGGATCTCGCAAGCGTAGGGGCAGGTCGCGACCTGCCCCTACTTCGGTCAGCATGACAATCGTCGATTAGAGCCATTCAAAGCGGTCTTTACCCAAAAATCACGTTGTATTTATCCTGAGTGGTCCCCCCTACCGCAGCTTAAACACCACCCGCACATTGAGCAGGCGGGCGGAGAGGTAGTTGTTGACGGCGAAGCGGTTGTTTTGCAGGTCCTTGATCCAGACGTAGGAGACGGTATTGGACCGTTGGAAGAGGTTGAAGATCTCGATGGTGGCCCAGATGGACTCGACGCCGTAGCGGAAGCGCTGCTCGACGCGGTCCTGGAAGGTGATGAGCTTGCTGAAGCCGAGGTCGGCGCGGTGGTAGGCGGGAAAGCCGAAGGCGGTGCGCTGGTCGAAGGTCTGCGGCGGCCCATGCCGCAGGCCGCTGCCGTAGATGTAGCTGATGTGGACCTTGAAGGTGGGATCGATGGGCAGCTCGTCCTGGAAGTACATGGCGAAGGTGAAGCGCTGATCGGTGGGCCGGGGCACGAAGCCCCGGTCGTCGCCAACGATGTCTTCGGCGGTCTTGAGCACGCCCAAACTCACCCATGAGTCCACGCCCTTGATGAACTCGCCATTGATGCGCAGGTCCACGCCGGTGGCGTAGCCGGTGGCGACTTCGTCGGGGTAGTAGCGGATGCGCACGTTTTGCACCTCGTAGGGGATGATGTTGTCGAGGTACTTGTAGTAGGCCTCGGCAAAGAGCCGGAAGGGGCGGTTCCAGGCGTAGAACTGATGGTCGAGCCCGAGGATGCCGTGGATGGCCTGCTGCGGGGCGAGGTCGGTGTTGAGGCTGCCGTCAAAGCGCCGGAACTCCCGGTAGAAGGGGGCCTGCTGGTACATGCCCGTGGCCACGCGCAGGCGCGTGAGGGGCTCCCCCTGCGGGTCTTGGCGCAGGTCCATGAGCAGCTGCACCCTCGGGCTGAACATCCAGCGGTCGATGAGGTCGTAGTAGACGAGCCGGGCCCCGGACTCCAGCCGCAGGCGGGGGCTGAGGCGCCAGTCGTGCTGCAGGTAGCCCTTGTACTGGTTGCTGGGCAGGCGCACCTGCCCGCGGATGTATTCGTCGACGTTGAAATGGCCGCTTTCGTCCACCACATAGCCCGCCGAGTCAAGCAGGCTGTACTCCTCCAGGTTGTCGTCGATCAGCTGGTACTGGTACTTGAGGCCAAAGTGCAGGCGGTGGGTGCGGTCGTTGGAGAGGGTCCAGCTGCCCTTGGCCTGGGCACTGGCTACGGTGGCAGTCAGGTAGTTGCGGGCATGGCGAAACTCGGTACCGATGCCGAGGTCGAACTCGGACTCGTTGAATTCTTCGGAGGCGAAGTTGGTATTGACCTCGCCGAGGAGATAGCCGCCTTCGACATCGAAAAGCTCGGCTTCCTGGGTGCGAAAGGCGGTGAAGATGTAGTCAAACTTGAGCCGGGCGTGGGGCCGGTGTTCGATCATGAAGGCCCCGAGGCCGGTGTTGTAGTTGCTCACCTCCCGCCCTTCGAAGGCGGTCTGCACCCGGAAGGCCTGCGAGATGGTGCCAAAGGTGGAGACCTTGCTGCGCGGCTCGAACTGATAGCGATTACGCGTGAGGGCCACGAAAGTGGTGAATTTCAGCTTTTCGTTGGCGTAGTAGAGGGTGTCGAGGCTGCCATCGCGACGCTGCCGCACCTGCTCGGGATAGTACTGCGACTTGGGGGTGAAGGTAAACATGCCCTGGTAGTCCAGGAAGCTGGGACGGTAGTCGCCCCGGGTCTCCAGGCTGTTGAGGAAGTAGGACATGGCAAAGCGGCGCGCGCCCATGAGGTAGGTGAAGCGCCCGGGCTTGGTGCTGTCCCGGCGGTTTTGGCTGCGGCCCTCGACGTGCAGGTTGGTGGTGATGATGCCGAGCTCGGCGGTGGCGCGAAATTCGCGCGGCTCGCGGTAGGTGATGTCGAGCACCGAGGAGAGCTTGTCGCCGTAGCGGGCGGCAAAGCCGCCGGTGCTGAAGCGCAGGTCCTGGGCGAGAGAGGGGTTGGAGAAGCCGAGGCCCTCCTGCTGGCCCGCCCGGGCCAGGAAGGGACGATAGATCTCAATGCCGTTGACGTAGACGAGGTTTTCGTCGAAGTTGCCGCCCCGCACCTGGTATTGGGAGGAGAATTCGTTGTTGGTGGATACGCCGGGCATGCCCTTCATGAGGCCCTCGACGCTGGGCGAGATGGTGGGCATCTCGACGAGCTGCTCCATGCTGATGGGCGAAACGAGCATGGCGTCTTCGCCGATGTCGGTGGGGTCGCGCTCGCCCACGATGTCGACCTGCCCCATCTCGCGGTTCAGCATCTTGATCTGCTTGGTAAAGGTACGGGCCTCGATCACCTCCACTTCCCAGACCGCCCGCTGATAGGCGGCGTGGGTAAACTGGATGAGGTAGGTGCGCCCGGCGGGCAATTCAAAGCGGAAACTGCCCTCCCCATCGCTGCGAAAGGTCTGGCTGGTCTCCGGCACGGTGATGGTCACCTCGGGGATGGGCTGGTTGAGCGGATCGATGAGCTTGCCCTGAACCGTCCCCGTCTGGGCCGGGAGCCCGGCGCCCCATAAGAGCAGACTCCCCGCGAGCCAGGCCAGGAGATGGAAGATGCCTTTCATGGGGGACAAATATAGGAGAATGCCCCGAAGCTTTTAGGGTAAAAATGGGGGAGGGATGACAAGCCCCCCAAGCGGGGGCGCGCTTGGGGGGGACCATGCTCCGGGCTCCGGGCTGCGGACCGGTGGGCGCTGCGTGGGGGGCAAGCTTGCGGATGACCAGTAGCCCGTATGGCCGCAGTGCTCCTAAGGGTTTTATCACTTATCCTGCGGTGGAGGGCTGATGAAAACGCTCTTATGGATAGGCGGCTGATTGCTACCA
>RFHL01000002.1 GCA_003696875.1 Bacteroidota bacterium
ACTCCGATGAAGAGGAGGGAGCGACCTATGTGATCCCGCAGGGGCAGGTGGTCAACGATCAGCGCTATCTGGATACCTACACCCTCTTTCGCCGGGAAGTGTATCAGGTATGGTCAGGAAGCCAGGCGCCTGCCCGCGGCCTGGCGGTGTGCCGGCTGGCCGGTTACAATGAGGTCAACCGGGGGTGGGCCTTCTCGACCCTCAGCCTGCTTTCGCTCGGTTTTTTGAATGTACTTGGGCTGCCGCATGCCCGCTACATGACCCAAGTCGAGCTGGAGGTGGAAATCTATGATGCCGCCGGGGGGCGCATTGGCCGGTATACCGGCCAGGGGACTGCCACCCAGGTGGCGGGCCTGTACTATGGCCGGGCCAATAGCCGGGCTCGCTATGTGCGGGTGGCACGGGAGGCCCTGGAGGATATTCGCGCCCAGCTCTTGCGGGACCAGGACCGGCTGGCCCGGGCGCTGGAGTAAGCTTTTTCCTGTGCGGTAGGGAAATAGGGAGCTGCCTCCCGTCGAGGCAGCTCCCTTCGCTTTATTCGATGATCACCTTGCGGACCAGGCGGCCCTGAGGGTGGTCGACCCGGATCAGGTAGAGACCGGGAGCCATGGTCGAGAGGTTGAGGGTATGCTCACCCTCCACCCCCCGCAGCGAGCTGCGGTAGAGGGTCCGGCCGGCGGCGTCGAGTACCTGGAGCTGGCTGCTGCCAGCTGGTAGCTGAGCTTAGCGCAGATGGGCGATCCCGCCCGAGACCGGATTGGGAAAGACCTCCAGCTGGGCGCTGTGGGCGTCATCCTCCAACGCAGTGGTCGTGGGGTCGTAGGCGCAGAGGCCGTACAGGCCAAACTCGTTGTTATTATATTCAAAGACTCGGGCATAGAGGGTGGAACCGGGCGTAAGACCCGTGAGGTCAAGACGGGGCATATATACATCGCCGCCATCGTCGTTGCAATCGAGGGCACTGAGCCCACGGCAGTCCCCCTGATACACTGTCAGAACCAGGTCTTCGACCGTGCTACCGGAAGCAATAAGGCCTTCGATGGTGACATTGCCGCTCGCCGGGACGGTGAGCCGGTACCACTGGTCGCCCCCGGCAAAGTTGCCGCAGGCAGCGCTGATGCCGGTGCTACTCCCGGCGATGTTGTGCCCCCGGCGACTCTCATTACAGCTATGCCCGGCTACAGGTAGCTCAAAGGCTGTCTGGCAGAAGTTGTTGTAGGCCTGGGCGATGTCGGCCACGCCCCAAGGGGTGAGGGCATAGTTGTAAATCCGGATTTCGTCTAGGGCGCCATCGAGGCGGTACGCGGCATTGTTAAAGCCGGCTGCGCCAAAGGTAAATGGACGATTGCTCAGGTCGGGAAAGGGGGTGCTGCCCGCACTTCCGCTATTGGCCAGGCTACCATTGATGTAGAGGCGTTTTTCGCCATCCTTTTCCCAGGTGGCGGCCACATGATACCATTTGCCTGCCTCGATGCTGCCACCAAACAGTTTGCCTCCGACACCGCCGATTTTGGTTTCGAAATTAAACTGGTTGTCTTCGATGCCGAGGGTATAGATATCCAGGATAGACAGGTTGGTGGTGGCCTTACCCATGATTTTCTGATCGCTCACCGGATCAGCTACCCGCACCCAGGCGGCCAGGGTCATGGCGTCGGTGGGGTTCAGGGTGGCATTTTCCGTGG
>RFHL01000283.1 GCA_003696875.1 Bacteroidota bacterium
ATTTTTCGCTTGGCCGGGCTTACCTGGGAATCCCTGATTTCCCACGTACGCTTGCCTACCTCGACAGCGCCCGGGCGTGGCAGGAGCAGCATCCGGATCAGGTTTTTGCCCTACGTCCCCAGCTCTACTACTACCTGGGATATTATTTTGACGAAATAGGAGACTACGAGCAAGCGGCCGCTCAAAATCATCAGGCCATCGCCTGGTATCGACAAAGCGCCGACATGGACAGCACCGGCCTGGCCAGCGCCCTCAATGCCCTCGGTGTCAACCATTTTAATATGGGTCGCAACGACAGCGCCCGGTATTATCTGGCCCAGGCACTGGCCCTGCGCCAGCAGTTGGGAAACCCTGTCCACATCGGCGAAACCACCCTCAACCTGGGCAATACCTGGCTGGAATCCGGCCTCTGGGAAAAAGCCCGTACCTTTTACCAGGAAGCTTCCGCGCGCTTCGAGGAGGCCTTTGGGCCAGAGCACTATTACGTGGCCGTCACCTACGAAAACATCGGGATCAGTTACTATGAAGAAGGCTTGTATGAACAGGCGCGGGTATACCTGGAGCAGTCCCTGAACATGCTCAGGACCCTTTTTGGTCAGGACCATCCCCATCTGATTAATCTTTACTTGAACCTGGGTGCCCTCTACATACATAAAGAAAAGGGGCCTCAGGCCCGGCAATATTTCCTGGAGGCCGAAGCCCTGGTCAAGCGACATCTGGATCCCGAGCACCCTATCTTGTGTAACCTGTATAACAACCTGGCGCTGGTCCTGACCAGCCTGGATGAGTGGGCCCAGGCCGAGCACTATTTTACCGAAGGCCGCCGGATCTGGTTCAGGCAATTTGACGAGCCCAATTCGGTCCTGCTCGAACTCTACGGGGGACAGGCACAAGGCCTGTGGGATCAGGGGAAATGGAGAGAAGCCGCGGCCTACTATCGCCAAGCCCTGGGTACGATGCAGTCGATGGGTAAGGGGGTCTCGCCTCTGGCTCCTACGCTGTATCGCGAGATCGCGGATGCCTATCTGGGACTGGGGAGGGCAGACTCAGCCTACCACTTTGCCCGGGAGGCCATCCGGAGCCAGGTCCCCTTTCCTCCAGGCCGGCAGGTCCCTGATCTCCCCCCGCTCCAGACCGTCCCACGGCTCAACGAGCTGATCTACAGCCTGGGAGAGATGGGAAAAATCCTCACCCACTGGGGTCCCGGCGGCCAAGCGGACAGCAGCGTGGCCCTGGTCTACCTTGGGCTGGCAGTCGACCTGATCGACTCTATGCGCCTGATTGGCAATGGTCGCTTCGAGACCCAGCTATCGCGCTACAGCCAGCCCATCTATGCCCTGGGTGTACGACTGGCCTGGGCCCGCTGGGCCCAAACAGGCGACCCTGCTTTCCGGGAAGCAGGCTTTCGCTTTGCCGAGCGCAACAAAGCTGCCAGCCTCTACCTGGCCCTGACCAAATCCCGGGCTAGGGTCTTTGCCGGAGTGCCCGATACGCTGCTCCGCTATGAGCGAGCTCTGGACCAGAGCATGGCTCATTTGCGGGGAGAGATTCAACAAGAAAGGGAACGAGGTCCCGAGACAGACACCCTGGCTTTGCGTCACTGGAACCGACGCCTGCTCCAGCTCGTCCGCACCAAGGACTCGCTGGTCAGCCACCTGGCCGAGGCCTATCCCAATTACTACCAGCTGCGCTACGATACCGGTGTGCCCTCTCTGGCTGACCTTCAGGGACAACTCTTCCCGGGCCAGGCCCTCCTCTCGTATTTTTGGGCCGACAGCCTGGCCTGGACCTGGACCATCACCCGTGAGGGTATCGCATGGCGCACCCTGGCCTTCGCTCCCGGACTATCAGACAGCCTGGATACCTGGGTTTCTGCTATTGGGGCGGACCTGGATCCGGCTGATGCCTGGGCACCCTTCGTGCGGCAGAGCCACTACCTCTATGAGCACCTGCTCGGGCCGGTTCTACCTGATAATCAAGGAACTGACCACCTCCTTATCATACCTGACGGCCCCCTGGGCCGCCTGCCCTTTGCCCTACTCCTCACCGATCAGGCCGATGACAGCCAAGAGGGCCGCTATGGCGACTTGCCCTATCTCCTGCGCCAGCAGGCGGTGAGCTACATCTACTCTGCCCGCCTGTGGCAACCCTTGCCACAGCGCCGCCCCGGACAGGGCTATGCCGGCTTTGCCCCTACATACAGCGCCACCCTGAGCCAGAGCATGCGGAGTCTGGAGGGAGAAGCCTTTGCCTTTGGGCCTTTGCGCCACAATCAGCCAGAAATCGAAGCGGTAGCGCAGTTGTTGGGAGGAGAAACTTTCATAGGGGCTGAAGCCTCCGAGGCCACCTTTAAAACTCAGGCGCCCCGTTACGCTCTCCTCCACCTGGCCATGCATGCCTATGCACATCCGCACCTGCCCGATCAGTCCGGCATGGTTTTTACCCTCCCCACTCCTCCTGATAGTGCAGATGAAGCCAGGCCTAAAGACCTGGCGGAGGAGGCAGACGATGGCATCCTCCATGCCTATGAAATTTATGGGCTCAGCCTGCCGGCCCACCTGGCCGTCCTCAGTGCCTGCCATACCGGCATCGGGCAGCAGGTCGAGGGCGAGGGCATCATGAGTCTCGCCCGGGCCTTTGCCTATGCCGGGTGCCAGAGCCTCATGCCCACCCTATGGGCAGTGGATGATGCTGCCACCCGGGACCTGATGGAACCATTTTTTGCTGCCATCCAGCAAGGCAGCCGGCCTTCCCAAGCCCTGCGCCAGAGCCAGCTGAGCTATGCGCGCCGCTTTCCACAAGCCCATCCCCGCTACTGGGGAGCTTTTGTCGTGATCGGTGAGGATGCGCCGCTGGAACGGCAAAGTGTACCCTGGATATACCTCATTCTCATCGGTGCAAGCCTCCTGGGCGCAGGGGGGTGGTGGTTGGCACGAAAACGATAGCCACCCGCACACACAACCCCTTCCCCGCGGTGGCAGGAAAGGGGCGACGTTGAGGTAGGAATGCTTCATGCCAGGATAAGCCAAGAAAAGGTAAGGCACAGCGACGGCAACATCCTTACATGTCTCGCTTCAGTCACTGGCCTGTATACTTTCGTGTCGATATCCTTTTTGACAGTAGCAAAAAAAGGGGCCGGAGATTACTTGTGTATTAAGTCCCCGTAAAATCTGGGGACCGCGACCTGACAGAGGATTGCCGGTGGCGGGGTTGTGAATACAGGATAATCCTGCTAGTTTCGCTCATCTCTCCCCCCCTCTCATCCGGTCCCTTTTCTGACCATGAAAAAGCCCATCATTTTCCTCGTAGACGACGACCGGCAGGTACTCCGGGCCATCCGCCGGGATATCCGACGGCAATACAGTGCCACCTATGAGGTCATCGGTACCGAGTCGGCCCGGGAAGCCCTGGACGAGCTGCACAGCCTGCGTAAGGAAAACGAAACGGTGGCCCTCTTTCTCTCCGACCAGCGGATGCCCGAGATGCTGGGGGTGGCATTTCTGGAAAAAGCACGGGACCTCTATCCGGCGGCCAAGCGCGTCCTCCTGACCGCCTATTCCGACATAGAGGCGGCCATCCGGGCCATCAACGATGTACAACTGGATTATTACCTCACCAAGCCCTGGGATCCGCCGGAGGAAAAGCTATTCCCGGTGATCACGGATCTGCTGGAGGCCTGGGAAGCGACCTGGGTACCTCCCTTTGAGGGGCTACGGGTGATCGGCTACCAATGGGCGCCGCTGAGCCATCAGGTCAAGGACTATCTGTCGGGCAACCTGATCCCCTACCAATGGCTGGATGTAGAGAACCAGGAAGAGGCCAGCGAATTAATAGCCCTGCACCAGATCGATCGCAACAGCCTGCCGGCTCTGATTTTTGAGGATGGGAGCCTGCTGGCCCGGCCCAGCCTGGCCGACATTGCGGCCCGCCTGGGCCGCTCGCCCGGAGCCCGCGAAAACCTCTATGATGTCGCCATCATCGGGGCAGGCCCCGCCGGCCTGTCGGCGGCGGTCTACGGCGCCTCGGAAGGCCTGCGCACCCTCCTCATTGAGCGCCGGGCCCCCGGCGGGCAGGCGGGCACGAGTTCGCGCATCGAAAACTATCTGGGCTTCCCCTCCGGACTCAGTGGATCAGATCTCACCCGGCGCGCCATCACCCAAGCGACCCGCTTCGGAGCAGAGTTTCTTTCGCCAGCCCGCGTGGCCCGGATCCGCACCCAGGATCAATACAAAATCCTGGAGATGGAAGATGGCCAGGAAGTCCTTGCCCGTAGCATCGTGATCACCACCGGGGTGGATTATCGCCGCCTGGAGGCGCCTGGGATTGAGACCTTTACCGGGGCAGGCGTATACTACGGTGCTGCCACCACAGAGGCCTATGCCTGCCGCCATGCCGATGTGTACCTCGTCGGCGGTGGCAACTCGGCCGGCCAGGCAGCCATGTACCTGTCTACCTTTGCCCGCAAGGTATTCATCGTTATCCGCCGCGCCGACCTGTCTGCCACCATGTCCCGGTATCTGATCGACCAGATTGCCGCCACCCCCAATATTGAGCTCCTTTCCCATACCGAGGTGGTTGCGGCCCATGGTTCGGACCACCTGGAGCGCCTCAGCCTGCAAACCAACGGACAGTCCCATGAGGTACCGGCGGCGGCTCTCTTTATCTTTATCGGAGCGAGACCCTATACCGACTGGATTGAACTTGACATCCTAAAAAACGACAAAGGCTACATCGCCACCGGCCGGGACTTGCTCCGCTTTCCCCAATTTGAGCGGGTGTGGAAAATGGCCCGTGATCCCTACCTGCTGGAAACCTGTGTTCCGGGCATTTTTGCTGCCGGTGACGTGCGGGCCGGGGCCATGAACCGCGTTGCCTCGGCCGTGGGCGAGGGGGCCATGGCCATCAGTTTTGTACATAAATACTTGGCCGAGAGCTGATTAGATCACTACTTTTCTCCTCCTGACCCATGTTTGCCCACACACGTTTCTTATGCCTCTGACCCCCGGAACCTATCAGTTGCTGACCATCCAAAGCCGTCAAAAGGCCGGCTACCGGCTCGCGGCGCCAGACGGAAGCACGGTCTGGGTACCCAGCGAGCAAGCCGCCCCCGGCTGGCGCCCCGGTCAGGAGGCGGAAGTTTTTGTCTTTCAGGACCGGGAAGGCAAATGGGCCGGCACCACTCAGAAACCCAAGATCCAACTGAATCAGTTTGGCTTTTTGGAAGTCAAAAGCCTGAGCCCCTTCGGAGCTTTTCTGGACTGGGGGATAGCGGAAAAGGACTTGCTGGTGCCCCACCGGGAGCAGCCCGAACCCATGCAGGCGGGGCTTTCCTATCTGGTGTATCTTTATCTGGATCCTGCCTCCGGTCGGCTGACGGCCTCGGGCTACCTACAGCGCTTTCTGGACACGGGTCCCCCCGACCTCGCCCTCGGCGAGGCGGTGGATCTCTTCATCTGGGAAGCCACCGACCTGGGCGTCAATGTGATCGTGAACCACCGCTACAAAGGGCTGGTCTACGCCAATGAGACCTTTGTCCGGGTGCGATTGGGGGACCAACGGCAAGGTTATGTGAAGGCCATCCGACCCGATTACAAGCTGGACATCCAACTCCATAAGCCTGGCTATGAGTCGGTTACCGACGCTCAAACCCAACTGCTCCACATCCTGCAAGCAGCGGGAGGCTTTCTTCCCCTGACCGACAAAAGTCCTCCGGCGGAGATCAGCCGCCGGTTGGAGATGAGCAAAAAGGTTTTTAAAAAGGCTCTGGGCGGGCTATACAAGGCCCGCAAGGTTCGCTTGGAACCAGACGGTGTTTATCTGAACCAGACCTCGTAAATCACTGGTATACAAATATCTAGTACAAAAAATCCGGCGCCTTTTGGAGGCGCCGGTTAATGGAAGGTCAATTCTTCGCTGAAGTCTTAGGCGTTCTTCTGCTCTTGGATCTCCTTGCGGATATCTTGAGCCAGAACCTTCACTTCCTGCATGGCCTTACGGGCACGGGTGCCGGCAGCTTTGTTACCCTTCTCGTAAAACTTTGCGAAGTCGTCCTCGATGGTGAGGACCAGAGATTTCAGTTGAGTGTATTTTTCCATTTCCTTTACTATTTGTGTAGAAGCAATGTAAAACAAAAATCCTATTTAGGCAACATTTCCGGCGATTAATGCCGCATATTCCGGACTTTTATACGCCCCCTGCTCGATTTTGGCGCGCACTTCTTGAAAAGCCTTGAGGGTATATTCGACATCTTCCTCGCGGTGGTGAGCGGTGGGAATCAGTCGCAACATGATCACACCTCGCTCGACCACAGGGTAAACGACACCGGAGGCAAAAATCTTATAATTTTCGCGAAGATCGGCGATCACCCCGAGCGCTTCAAGCTCGGAGCCCTTGAGATAGACCGGGGTAACCGGGGACTGGGTATTCCCAATGTCGAACCCAGCCTCGCGCAGCCCGCTCTGCAGCTTGTTGACAATGTTCCAGAGGTTTTCGCGAAGCTCGGGCCTGGTCCGGAGCATATCAAGGCGCTTGATCGCACCAACTGTCATGGGCATGCAGAGGGAC
>RFHL01000284.1 GCA_003696875.1 Bacteroidota bacterium
CCTTCTTCCAGCGCCATGCCGGTTTGGGCTATACCCGGGAGGATTTTTTGGCGGTCCTGCAGGACCTCAGCGGCATGGATTTCGAACCCTTCTTCGCCGACTACGTTTCCGGTACGGAGCCCCTGGAGCCAGCCCTGACGGAAGCTTTTGCCGCCATGGGCCTGCTCCTGCTGCCGGTGCCGCCCAACTCTCCGGCCGAAGCCCGGTGGGGCCTCCGCACCAAAGAAGCCCCCGGCGGGGGGCTGGAGGTCACGGAGTTGCTGCCCGGCAGCCCCTTGCTGGCCGCCGGTATCGCTCAGGGCGACGAACTCATCGCCCTCGACGGGCAGCGCCTGCAGGGCGACCTCGACGCCCGCCTGCGCCTGGCACCAGCTATGCCCCATCGGCTGCATTTTTTCCATCATGGCCAGCTCAGGGAAACCGAGCTCCCCAGCCAAACCGGCTTTGCCCTGTCTATTCCTCAAGTGGTGGCCTTGGGCCAGCCTACGGAAGCCCAGCAACGACATCAAATGGCCTGGCAGGCCCTGACTCCCTTTGTGCCTCAGCCCTGACGCCTATGGCCCGGAAAAAGAAAAAGTCCGCTCCTCCCGCCGACGGCCCCCTTTCGCAGGGCCGGGTCACCCGCTCACTGGGCGCGAGCAGCCGGGTAGAAACCGAACAGGGAGAGGTCTACGAATGCATTGTGCGGGGTCGCTTCCGCATCGAGGGCCTGCGCTCCACCAATCCTGTCGCCGTCGGCGACGAAGTGCGTTTCATGCTTCCCAGCCAGGAAGGCGAGCCCGGCGTGATTACCGAAGTGCTTCCCCGCAAGAACTATCTGCTGCGGCAAGCCATTTCCCAGACACACAAGGTTCACATCCTGGCCGCCAATGTCGATGCGGCCATCCTGCTCTACACCCTGAAAGAGCCCGCAACGGCCCCCGGCTTCGCCGACCGCTTTCTGGTCGTGGCCGAGGCCTACCATATCCCCGTCTACATCCTCATCAATAAGGTGGACCTCTTGGAAGGCCCGGATGACCAGGCCCAACTCGCGGAGATCACCAATACCTATCGGAAAGCCGGCTATCCCGTACACCCCATCTCGGCCCACCGGGCCGAAGATCGCGCCCTGGTGATAGCGCTGCTGCAAGACAAGATCAGTTTTATCGGCGGGCATTCCGGCGCAGGCAAATCGACTCTTATTAATCTGGTGGATCCCAGTCTGGACCTCAAGACCCGCGAAATCTCCGATGCCTCAGGCAAGGGGCGGCACACCACCACCTATGCCGAGATGCACGCGCTGGCTCCGGGAGGCTACATCATCGATTCACCCGGCATAAAGGAGCTGGGTATCACCGGCTTTGATACCAGCGACCTCAGCCACTACTATCCCGAGATGCGGGATCGGCTGCATGACTGCCGCTTTTCCAATTGCACCCACCGGGCCGAGCCTGGTTGCGCCATCAAGGCCGCCGTGGCGGCCGGGGAAATCGGTGGGACGCGCTATGCCTCATATCTCCGGATGATGGAAGAGCTGGAACAGCGTTGATTTGTTCGGCGTTTCAGGTTCGAAGTTCCGGGTTCTTCACATTGAACGACGAACTCCGAACCTCGAACATTTTTAGTGCGCCTCCAGCCAGTTGGCTCCCGTTCCAATCTCGACCTCCATGGGCACTCCCAGATCCACGGCCTGCACCATATGGGTGCGGACCAGCTCGGTGACGGTATCTAGTTCGTCTTTAGGCACATCAAAGACGAGTTCGTCATGTACCTGCAGGATCATGCGGGTCCGGAGGCCGGCCTCCTGTAGTGCCCGATGGATCCGGATCATGGCCAGTTTGATGATGTCGGCGGCCGTCCCCTGGATAGGAGAATTGATGGCATTGCGCTCGGCAAAGCCTCGGAGGGTCTGGTTTCGGGACTGAATATCAGGCAGGTAGCGCCTCCGGCCAAAATAGGTCTCCACGTAGCCCTGGCTCCGGGCCGTCTCGATACATTGATCCATATAGGCCTTGATAGCCGGATACTTCTCCCAGTAGGTGTCGATGATGTCCTTGGCCTCGGTGCGGGAGATGTTCATACGATCGGCCAGGCCAAAGGCCGATATGCCGTAGATGATGCCAAAGTTGACGGTCTTGGCGCTCGCCCGCTGCTCCGGCGTAACCTCCGCTGGCGCGACTCCAAACACCCGAGCCGCCGAGGCGCGGTGGATGTCTTCGCCGGCCCGGAAGGCTTCCAGCATGGCCTCATCGCCGCTCATCGCGGCCATGATGCGCAGTTCGACCTGTGAGTAGTCAGCCGAGAGCAGGACATGGTCAGCATCCCTGGGGATGAAGCCCTTGCGGACGGCCCGCCCGTCCTCGGTGCGGATGGGGATGTTTTGCAGGTTGGGATTGACCGAACTAAGGCGTCCGGTGACCGCCACCGACTGGCTGTAGGTGGTGTGGACCCGCCCCGTGTCAGGATTGATCAGCTTAGGCAGGGCATCCACGTAGGTAGATTTGAGCTTCTTGATGCCGCGATAGGCCAGCACCCGGTCAGGCAGTTCGTGGTTCCGGGCCAGGCGCAGCAGGGTGTTTTCATCCGTGACATACTGCCCGGTCTTGGTCTTTTTCTGCTTTGTGCCCTTGCCCATATCGAGCTTGTCAAAGAGGATCTCCCCCAACTGCTTGGGAGAATTGAGGTTGAACTCCTCACCAGCGAGCTGGTAGCACTCGGCCTCCAGGGTCACGAGGCGTGCCTCTAGCTCTTTGGAGTAGGCCGCGAGGGCCTCATCATCCAGGCGGATGCCCTCGGCCTCCATGTCGGCGAGGACCGGTAGCAGGGGCTGCTCGATCTCCTCAAAGACCCGATTGCCCTGCACCTGTGGGGCGAGCTTTTCATACAGTTGCAGGGTAATGTCAGCGTCTTCGCAGGCATACTCCAACAACGGCTCCAGCTCGGCTTCGCGCATGGTTTTCTGGTTCTTGCCTTTTTTGCCGATCAGCGTTTCGATGGAAACAGTCTGATAGTTGAGCAGTTCCAGCGCCATGGCGTCCATGCCGTGCTTGCCGCCGGGATCCACGATGTAATGGGCCAGCATGGTGTCAAACATCGGCCCTTGCACCACCACGCCATACTTGCGGAGGACGAGGGCGTCGTATTTCAGATTTTGGCCGATCTTGAGGATGTCGGGAGAGGTCAGGACCGGGGCAAATTCGGCCACGATGGCCGCGACTTCGGCTTGTGGCATCTCACCGGGGATATGCACAAAAAAAGCCTCGCCGGCCTTCAGGGCAAAGGACATCCCCACGAGCTCGGCCTGCAACGGGTCGAGCGAGGTGGTTTCGGTATCAAAGCAGACTTTGCCTTCTGCCTCAATGCGCTGAATAAAGGCCTTCCGGGCCGCCGCATCGGCGAGCAGTTGGTAATCGTGCTCCGTATTCTCGATCGTGCGGGGTCCGCCAGACTCGGGAATATCCGGCGCGGGTACCAGCGGCGCTTCGCCAGTCGCATTGCCAAATAGATCCTTCTGCGCCTCAGGCCGGACCGGGTTCAGCCGGCTGTTGAGGATGCGTTGGGCCGTGGTGCGAAACTCCAGTTCCTGCATCAGCACCATCAATTCCTCCAGGTCACAGTGGCCCATCTTAAGCTGGTCCAAACTATACTCAATGGGCACATCGAGCTTGATGGTGGCGAGCTCTTTGGAGAGCAGGCCCTGCTCGGCGTGCGCCTGCACGCTCTCACGGATGGCCTTGCGGCGGATCTCATCGGCGCGGGCGATGATTTCCTCCACCGAGCCAAATTCTTCCAGCAGCATGACCGCCGTCTTGTCGCCGATCTTGGGGATGCCGGGGATGTTGTCGACCGTATCGCCCTTCAACCCCAGAAAGTCCACGATCTGCGCCGGGGGCAGGCCAAATTTGGCCTGGATCTCGGCTGGCCCCAACACGTCATAGCCGCCCCCCTTGTAGGCGGGCTTGTAGAGAAAGACATTCTCCTTTACCAGCTGCGCATAGTCCTTGTCGGGCGTGACCATATAGACGTCAAACTGCTCGGGGTCGACCTGCGCACTGATGGTGCCGATGATGTCGTCTGCCTCATAGCCGTCGAGCTTGAGAGCCGGTATGTTCAGGATCTTCAGCAGCTTGTAGGCGTAGGGAATGGCCACCGTGAGGTCCTCCGGCTGCGCCTCGCGCTGGGCCTTATAGGGCTCGTAGCGCGCGTGCCGAAAGGTCGGCGCGCTGGTATCGAACGCCACCGCAAGGTGGGAGGGGTCCTCCTTGTTGATGATCTCCAGCAGGGTATTGGTAAAGCCAAAGATGGCCGAGGTATTCAGACCATTGGAGGTGATACGGGGTGCGCGAATAAAGGCAAAATGGGCCCGGTACAGCAGGGCCATGGCGTCGAGCAGGAAGAGCTTCTGTTTTGGCATGAGCGGGGTCAAGGGTGAAGGCAAACACTCGGCTAAAGGTCCGCAGAAAGGGCCGTATTCCCAAATTCCCACCTCTACCCCAACAATCAGGGGCAGCTGACAGTTAAATATGAGAAAATGGACTTTTCTGCCCCAAAAACCTTCCGAATCAATCCATGATTCAGAGGGCGCTTTGCGCCATCTTCATTCGGGCCATGCCCTATTGTTTTACCTATCAATTACCTATGCCTATCTCACAATCCGAACAAGTTTCCACAACCACAATGCACCACGAACTCCTGCTGGATAGCGCCATACCCACCTACGCCTTGCGCTTCGGGGCGCTCACGTCGGTCTTTCTCATTGCCTATTTCCTGCTTGCCGGCTGGCTGGATTTCCAACACATCCCCAGTCTGCGCTATTTCAACATATTCTTCCTGATGGGCGGAGTCTTTCTCGCCCTGCGGCAGTTTCACCGTGATGATCAGACCCGCCATACCAACTACCTGAACGGTTTCCTCACCGGTATGGGAGTAGCCTTCGTCTCGGGCGTCATCTTCAGCGCCTTTGTCTACACCTTCTTCAGCTGGATCGCCCCCGAAATGGGGATGGCCGTACAGGCCGCTATGCCCTTTAAGGGCATCACCCCTGCCCTGATGAGCCTGATCATCCTGCTGGAAGCCGTCCTCTCCGGCGTCATGGTCTCCTTCGCCGCCATGCAGTTTTACAAGAATGTGGAGTAGAGAAAGTCAGGACTGGAAGCCCCCACTCTATATGGTACAGCGGACAAACAGGGATTAAGTCCCAACCCACTCCAGCCTTCCCCTTTCCATCTCCCCCTAAATCCGTATCTTGGCCCTCCGCCAGATCAAGCAGAGGACTATGAAAGAGATTCGGGAAATCCTGAAAGCCTACGACCAGATGCAGGCCGCCGGCCTCTCCGGGGCCCTCGCCACGGTGGTGCGGGTACAAGGCTCGTCCTACCGGCGCCCGGGGGCGCGCATGCTCATACAGGAAGATGGCCGCTGGACGGGTGCCATCAGTGGGGGCTGCCTCGAAGGCGACGCCCTGCGTCGCGCCCGGGCCATCATGCAGAGCGGCCAGCCCGATGTCATAACCTACGACACCACCGAGGACGCCAGCGCCACCAGCCTCGCCGTCGGGCTCGGCTGCAATGGCATCATCGATGTACTCATCGAGCCCGTTCGGGCCGATAGCGACCCCGTCGCGCAACTCCGGGCCTATGCCCGGGGCAACCAGCCCGGTGGCCTCGCCACCGTCTTCGGTGCCCCCGAGGGGCACCCCCTGCGCCCTGGCCATCGCCTGTGGCTGCCCCCGGCCGGTGAAGCCGGCCATAGCCTTCCCGCCGGCCCCTGGGCCGCACAGTTCCAATCCGATCTGCAGGCGGCCCTTGCTGCCGGCCGCAGCCGCCTCGCCACCTATGACGAGGGCGTGCAGGTCCTGCTGGAGGTGATCCAGCCGCCGGTGCAGCTCTGGATCTTTGGCGCGGGCTATGACAGCATGCCCCTGAGCCGGCTCGCCGGCGAGATGGGCTGGGACATCTTTGTTTCCAGCGACTGCGGGGCCAAGGTTATCCCCGCCCGCTTTCCCGAAGCCCGGCAGGTAACGCACCTGGAAAGGGCCACCATCGCTACCGAGGTACCGGTCACCCCCACCACCGCCGCGGTGGTGATGTCCCACAACTATGCCTATGATAAGACCGTCGTCAGCCAATTGTTGCCGCTGAATCTGCCCTATCTGGGCGTGCTGGGCCCGCGTACCCGTACCGACAAGCTGCTGCGCGAGCTAGCGGAGGCCGGGCAATCCATTGACCGGGAGGGGCTGTACAGCCCGGTGGGCCTGGACCTGGGGGCTGAGACGGCCGAGGAGATTGCCCTTTCCATCGTGGCCGAGATTCAGGCGGTGATGCGGCAGCGCCGGGCCACGCCCCTCCGCGAGCGGCAGGGGCCCATTCATCCCCGCGAAACGGAGACGGTGTGAGTAGAACGGCGGCTGACATCCAGGTGCGGGCACCCCGGCCCGCCGAATTGCCCACCCTCGTAGCGGTGGGACGGGAGTCCTTCCTTGCGACTTTTGGCGAGCACTACGAAACCCCCGAATTTGACCGCTACGTAGCGGAAACCTACAGCTTGAAAGCCTTTCAGACGCTGCATGCGGACCCCACACGTAGCCTCTACCTCGCCGAGGTAGAAGGCGAGATCACCGGCTATGCCGCGCTCAAGCGCGGCGCAGTGCCACCCCAACTAGCCCCGGCCCGGCTCATGGGACTCGATCGCCTTTACGTACTCCCGCCCTGGCACGGGCGGGGCGTGGGCGCTGCCCTGATGGATCACTGTGTAGAAACCGCCCGGGCCGAGGGCTGGCAAGGCATGTGGCTCGGTGTGTGGCAGCACAACGACCGGGCCATGGCTTTTTACCGCAAATACGGCTTCGCCATCAAGGGGACCCATCCTTTTCAGCTGGGCGATCTCGTGGAAGACGATTACGTCATGTACTGGCACTTCTGACGGCCGGCGCAGCGGGCGCATGCCCCCGGTAGGCATAATACCCCAGCAACAGCAGCGCCCCAAAGCAAAGGGTAAATCCGATGGCGTGCACATGCTGTTGCGGGGCCAGCAAGGGCGCTATAACATCGCTTAGGAGCTGTCCTGGTCGAGTGAGCAGGTCCCAGCTGTTCCAGCGCAAAAAGCGGCCGAGATAGACACCGTAAGCAGTGAGCAACCAAACTCCGGCCGTGATCAACCAGGACCAGATCTGCCCCCAGCGGTCAAAGACTGCCTCCTGTACCTGTCGCAGGGATTGCAGACCCAGGAAAAGTCCTGCCCAGGCAAAGGCGATAAGCAGCGTCAGGTCATACCAGATCGGCACCCCGCTGCGTGCCCGCAGGTGAAAGAGATCGGTCAGGATATAGGGCGCATTGGGAAAAAACAGCAGCCAAAGGCCCAGCACCAGTGGGTGCTGCCGGCGTCGGTGTATTCCCTGAGAAATCAGCCAGGGAATGCCCGCCAAAAAGAGGTTCCAGGCCAGGAAGATGAAAGTCCACTGACCAGTATAGGCCAGGCGTATGGCCAGCAAGCCCAGCGCAAAGCCGCAGCAGAGGATAGGCAGACGGAAGGTCTGCCAGTAGCGATAGAGGGTGTTCATGATCGTGATCAAAACAGGAAATCCCAAAACAACAGGCGGCGAATGCCACCCGAAACCTCGAACCAGGAACCAGGAACGGCGAACGTTTACAGCCCCTTGATGATGCGCTCCAGCGCATCGAGGTGTTCGGTGAAGGCCGCCTTCCCGGCGGCCGTAGCGCGGTAGCGGGTATGCGGTTTGCGGTTCAGGAATTCCTTCCTTTCAGAAATGTAGTCTTCCTTGCGCAGCAGCTTCAGATGGCTGGCCAGATTCCCATCCGAGGTCCCCAGCGCCTCTTTCATCTGCACAAAGTCCACCCATTCGTCCAGCATCAGCAGGGACATGATGCCCAGCCGAATCCGGTTTTCGAAGACCTTGTTGAGTTTATTGAGGGCGTCCTTCACGTTCGTTCCTTAGGTACATCACCAGCCCGTAGGCAATGTGCAGCAGCCCAAAGCCCACCGCCCAGAAAAAGATGCCAAAGCCAGGCCAGAAGCCTGCCAGCAAGCCTAGCCCGATCTCACTCAGGCCCAGATAGCGGATCTCGCGCAGGGTGTATTTACCCGCATTGAGCAGGGCCAGCCCATAAAAGACCAGGGTTGCCGGGGCCACCAGCCCCCCCATTCCGTACCAGGCCAGCTGCACACAAAAGATCGCCCCCACCCCCAACGGAATCAGCAGATTAATCGCCAGCCGCTGGGCTGGCCGGGTCCAGATCTTCTTTCCCTCCTTCCGGACCCGCCGCATCGTAAAGAAGGCGGCTACGACCAGCGCCGCCGTCAGGATCAGCAGGGCGATCCCCATCAGCG
>RFHL01000285.1 GCA_003696875.1 Bacteroidota bacterium
AGGATACCCGGTCGTTGGGATTGAGGACGGCGGTGCGGGTCCCCATCGCTACCACATCGGGCTTGATGCGACCGTCCGAGGTCGGCCCTACGGAGGAGAAAGAGGAGAGCTTGCCATATCGGTCCACCGACCCGATGCAGAGTGCGCTGTCGGCGTCACAAGGAGCCGTGATGTAGTGCCAGCGGCCATTGCCTTCGTTGCCGGCAGCCACCGTAAAGATAATCCCGCGCGCGGCGGCCATGTCTACGGCCCGGGTGGTGATGGCTGAGTCCCCATTCATGTCAGCATATTCGTAGCTGTTGATGCCGCCATCAAAGGTCGAGTATCCCAAAGAGGCATGGATGACATCGGCGCCCATGGAATCGGCCCACTCTACTGCTTGCAGGAAGTTGTATTCCTCCTGCTGGGTCTCGGAGCGTACCTGCTCCGTCCGGGCGAGGATGACACTGATGCCGGGGGCTGTCCCCACCAGACTCCCCGGCGCGTAGGCGGCCATGGCCGAGAAGACGTGGGTCCCGTGGGTGCTGCTATGGAAGACATCTTCGTCCTGATCCACAAAGTCGCGGGTCGCCAGCAGGCGCCCCTGGCTGCGCAGGGAGTCAAAGCCTGCCATCTGGTCTACCCCGGTAAAGCCCCCGTCGAGGATGGCGAGGCGTACACCGGTCCCATCGTAGCCCTGCTCGTGCAGGGCCTGGATATGGAGCATCTCATTCTGAACCTGGCCCTCGCCGTAGTCAGGCAGGGAATGGGCGGGGAGATCCTCTTCCCAGCCCGCCAGGGTGGTGGGCTTGGTCCAGGTGCGGGTCCTACGTAGGCCCCGCACTGCGGGATAGGCCTGCAGCGCAAAGAGGGAGCGCCCGCCCGGGCGCACGACGGCGGCATTGAGCCAGCGGGAGGTGGCCACGACCTCCCAGCCATCGGCCTGGAGAGCCTGGACGTAGGCCGGCCATACCGGCAGGTCGGCGGGGGTGACGGCGATGCCTTGCCGGTCACGGCGCGCCAGCGCCGCCGGGCTCAAAAAGGTCTCCGGCTCCTGGAGCCGGAGCTCGGCCCCAGGCCCTTTGTCCCCAAAAAACACCCATACGGCTGGCTGAGCAGGGAGGAGCCACGTAGTCATCATGAGCCCCCCCAACAGAATTGCGATGCGCATACAAATAAGATCAGGTTGCAACGGATGACCGGGCCGGCAGGCCCGGAAAAAAGCAATGCCAGGCAGAAAAAGCCTGCCGACTTCAATTTATCGGTTTTTGCGGCGGGAACAAAGCCTCAACGCCCCGCTTGGGGCGTACGGCAAGAATTTGCTAGCTTGCCTGCTCAGCCAAAGCGGCATATTCCCCCTAAGCTACCTTACGCTATGCTCATCCGTCTGGTTCGCATGCGTTTCCGTCCAGAAACGCTGGAGACTTTCGAGGCGCTTTTTGCCCAGCACAAAATCGCTATCCGCCAAGTATCGGGCTGTCTGCATCTCGAACTCCATGGCGACCCTGGTGACCCCCTCGTGCGGTATACCCTGAGTCATTGGGACCGGCAGGCCGACCTCGACGCCTATCGCAAGAGCCCGCTATTCGGCCTGGTCTGGCCCCAGACCAAGGCTTTGTTTTCCGAAGCCCCTCAAGCCTACTCCCTGGTCCATCGCGAAACCATCGTCCCGAACGCAACGCAAGATTAATCCCAAAACACAATTTTTTTCGAGGCCTGGAACGATTACTATTGGGGAGTATCCCCCTTATGTCAATGCCTTTGTTCCATGTCTATTGCCCCAGCCCGAAAGGACCCTTTGCGCCAACCCCCTACAACCCATGTGTGGCTGCTACGGGCTTTCCTGCTTATCGGGGGCATGGGGATGCCCTTCTTCAGCTATCTTTACACCCTCACCGACCCAAGCGTCACGTTGGTTCCGGCAGATCGCTGGATAAATTTGTTGGTGTGCCTGGCGGGCCTCGGCGTTAGCTTCTGGCCGGGTTTGTCCCAAAAGAATTTCCTGAAGCTGGGAGACATCTTCATCTTTCTGTACGCCGCCCATGCGCTGTATATCTATGCCGCAATGGGCTTTCCCAATTTTCACCTGATCACGTCCGTGGTGGTCATACAGGTACTAGGGCTCTTGTTGCGTACCCACCGCTTGGTGGGACTGTATACCCTTGTGGTCAATCTGGCGGTGATCCTTTCTTTGTCTCTTTCTGCCCATAGACCCGAAATTGGTTCGGCCTTATTCGTCGTGGCCATCTTCATCACCTCTTCTGTTGTCGTAACGCTGGTTCAGTCCAGCCGGATCAGGGATCTGGAACGGATGGAGCAGCTGTCCCGGGAAGTCGAGCGTAGCCACAGCGTGATTCGTTCCCTGCTCGAGAGCAGTCCGGACCTGATCTGGGCCATCAGCCCCGATTTTCGCATCAGCTTTACCAATGAGGCCTATGGGGAAGTCCTGAAAGGGATCTATGGCATGGAGGACCCCATTGGATATGATTTCCACAAAATACTGGAGTCATTTCCTGACCGGGAGGCATGGGAGGAGCGCTATGCCCGAGCCCTGGCAGGAGAAGGCGGCACCTACGAAATAAAAACCGACATTGAAGGCGGGGCTCCCAAGTACTACGATCTCAGCATCAACCCGATTTGGCTACAGGACCAGATTACGGGGGTGGCCGTTTTTGCCCGGGACTTCACCAAGCAGCGAGAAATGGCCCAAGCCCTGGAAAGGAGCGAAGAGCGCCTTGCCAATGCGATCCTGGGGGCCAATGAAGGGCTGTGGGAGTGGGATCTGGAAAAGAACCATATTTTCCTTTCGGCCCGACTCCGAGAAATCCTGGGCTATAGCATCACAGACTCCTTTGAAAAACCCGAGCAGTGGTTTTCCCTGGTACATCCTGAGGACCAGGCCTGGACGACTCAGCTGATGATTGACCATATCAAGGGAAAAACCGACAGCATTCTTTGTGAATTTCGCATGCTCCACCAAGAGGGTCATACCGTCTGGGTACAAGCCCGGGGGCAGGCAACACGCAATGCCAAGGGCTGGACTCTGCGTCTATCTGGCGCCATCGCGGACATTACAGCCCGAAAAAATGCGGATGCCCTGCTCGCCGGCGTCCTCTCCAACTCCAACATGGCCATCATGGCCCTGCGGGCTACGCGTAGCCCGGATGGAAACATCCAAGACCTTGTCTGGACCCTGCTGAACAAGCAATCTGAACAGATCCTACAGGCCCCAGCCGAAACGCTGAAGGGACGCCGCGTAAGTGTGCAACTCCCGGGTATGGAGCACCAGGAGATTTTCGCCAAACTGCTGCACGTGATTGAGACAGGCGAAAGCCTGGAAACAGAATTGTATATTGAACATCCTGCTATGCGGAGCAGCTGGTACCTGATGAGCGCCTCCAAACTGGAGGATGGACTGGTTCTGATGATGCAGGATATCCGTACCCGTAAAGAAAACGAAGAACAGGTCCGAATGCTATCGCTGGTCGCTCAACAGGCGACCAATGGTGTGATCATCACCGATCATAAGGGACATACCCAATGGGTCAATGAGGGCTTTACCCGTCTTACGGGCTATTCCCTAGACGAGATAAGCGGTCTGCCCCCCGGTAAGCTCCTGCAAGGCCCGGATACCGACCCGGACACCATCCAGCGGATTCGGGGCAAGCTCGCCCAGGGCGAAGCCTTTACCGAGGAGATCCTGAACTACCACCAGAATGGAAAGCCCTACTGGATCCGTATGACAATATCCCCCATCCGGGATGCCGGGGGGAATATCCAGCAGTTTATTGCCATAGAAGACGATATTACGGAGCAAAAAACCACCGAGGCCGCCCTGCGCAAGGCCAAGGAAGAAGCGGAAGCGGCCGCCGTGGCCAAGGCAGAGTTTCTGGCCAATATGAGCCACGAGATCCGCACGCCTATGAATGCGGTCATCGGGATGACCGGCTTGCTGCTGGATACCCGCCTCACCGACGAGCAACACGACTTTGTGGAAACCATCCGCGTCAGCAGCGACAACCTGCTGACAATCATCAACGACATTCTCGATTTTTCCAAAATCGACTCGGGCAAGCTCGAACTGGAAGAGCAGGCCTTCAGCCTGCGGGCAGCCATCGAGGATGTCCTCGATTTGCTCTCCACCAAAGCCCAGGCCAAGGGCCTGGAACTGATCTACGAAGTGGCCGAAGACGTCCCCGACCAGATCATTTCCGATCCCACCCGCTTCAACCAGATCTTGGTCAACCTCGCCAACAACGCGATCAAGTTCACGCCCCAAGGTGAGGTCATGATCAGTGTGAAGGTGCAAAAAGGGCCTCAGGGTGATGAACCCGTAACCCTTGAGTGCTCGGTCCGGGATACGGGGATTGGCATCCCGGCCGACAAGCTCGGTCGCCTCTTTCAGTCTTTCTCCCAGGTCGATGCCTCGACGACCCGCAAATTTGGCGGTACCGGGCTGGGGCTCGCCATCAGCCGCAAGCTCGTCAATCTCATGGGCGGCCGCATTTGGGTAGAAAGTACCGTCAATGTAGGCTCCACCTTTGCCTTTACCTTGCCAGTCTCAGTGGCCGAGCCTGTCCAGACTTCGTCCAAGGAGGCCACCCCTTTGGTCCCGCTACAGGGCATCCGCGTACTCCTCGTCGACGACAATGCGACCAACCTGAAAATTTTGCATCAGCAATGCCTGCGCTGGGGGATGGTGCCCGTATCAATCCAGGATCCCTTGCGGGTCGACGAGCTTCTGAGCCAGGAAGCCCCCTTCCAATTAGGTATCCTGGATATGCAGATGCCCGGCATAGACGGTCTCCAACTGGCACGTCAGATTCGGCAGCGGCGCCAAACCGCTTCCATGCCCATGATCCTGCTTTCCTCTATTGGCAAGCTTGCTGCCGCAGGGGTCGAGGGCCTTTTCGAAGCCCAAGTCCCCAAACCCTGGCGCCGGGATCAGCTGCGGCGGGAGATCCTGAAAGTGCTCGCACCAGACCATTATCAGCCCCTCAAACGCACACAAACTACCACAGAGCAGACCTTTACTTCCCTTGGCGGCCTGAAGGTGCTCATCGCCGAGGACAACACCATCAACCAGAAAGTCACCCTCCGTGTGTTGCAAAAAATGGGGCTGAAGGGCGACATCGCTGCCAACGGTCTTGAGGCCGTTAAAGCCATAGAGGAACGTCCCTATGACCTGATTCTGATGGATGTTCAGATGCCCGAAATGGACGGGCTGACGGCCACGGAGACCATACGATCCAATCCGCACTTGCAACAGCCCATCATCATTGCGATGACGGCCAATGCCCTCAAGGGGGACCGGGAGCGCTGCCTGGAAGCAGGCATGGACGACTATGTCAGCAAACCGGTAAAGATCTCCAACCTACAGGAGGTGATTGCCCGCTGGTTTATCAAAGACGCCCCTACCGCCCCCAACTGAGCCGAAAAGGATTAGCCTATTCTTCCACTGGCAGAAAGCGCGCTACCGGCGGAAAAACCCGCTGGGTGAGGCTGCTGTCTGGATCCCGGAAAAAAACGCCCGGGTTTTGCGTAGAGCCCAGTAAATAGCCTCCGGCCGGATCGGCGAAAGCCCTTACTTCCAGTGGCTCTCCTGTCGTCGTAATCTGAAGCTGATAGACCGGCAGGCCTGATGGTGCCTGTCCATCGGCAAAGGTACTGCCCCGCAGGTTGCTCAGGCCGGTCAGGTAGGTATTGACTTCGGTGCGATCCAGCACGGTCGAATCCGGCAACATCCATTCATTACCCAGCCCCTTGACCATTACTAGGCTGCTATCTCCCGCACCTTTGCGGGTGAGCATGGACCATTCGTTGCGATTGCCGCTCAGCAGGATACGGTTTCGCCAGTCATCCCTGTCCCGGTTGAAGCTCATTTCCAGGAATCCGTTTACCCCATACACTTCTTCTTCGTCGTGGAGTCTTACGTAGGAAGTCTGTCGGGTTTGCTGAAACTCGGAGCGGCCCACCATGAGATCCAGCAGGGGAGTTTCTCCACCAAAGACCTTCACCCTGGTGCCCGTAGAGTCGACCTTGTAGGTTGCCCAATCGGATTCGCGACGACTCACCAGTTGCGTAGCCACCAGCCGCGAAAGCTGGTCCAGTGCCCGGTTTACGGTGCCCGGTTCAGCAGGGACCAACGCGCCAGAAGAAAGGCGGAGTTGCCAGTCCGCGCCATTTTTTATGATGTCAACGGTTTCCTGGCCCGGTCGCTCGATCTGGAGGCGGCTCACCTGGGCCGTATCAATCAGGCTGAGGGTTTCCTTGAAGGTGCGCGTCTTGCGCCCCCCAAAGGCAAAACTGAGCAGGTATAGTCCGGCCAGCACCCCCAGGGCGATGAGAAGATGCCGGTTGCTAAATCGCTTGAACATAGTTCCTTTTTTTTGCCAGCGGACGGTGCCGCATGATTGTAAGGCGAGGGAATATGTCTGGTTTTTTGCTTATCGAAAATCCTGGGCCTGCCAGACCAACTGCCGCCGGCGGCGGCGCTGGGCACGTATGATCCCGAAGAGGAGCACGATCAGAATAGGGAAGAGAAAATTGGCCACTTTGAAGGTCTGCCTCAGACCGTTTTCGTCTTCGCCGGTGAGTTTTTCCAGGGGGCGGGCCGCCACGCCCTTGGTCCGCAGGCCGATCAGGCCAGTATCATCGGTCAGCCAGTCAATGGCATTGGCCAGGAGGTAGACATTTTCCGGGAGGGTAGGCTGATTGTCGGGATTGAGGGGAAAATCTCCATCGGAGACCACCACCATCTTGGTGTCGGAGCCCCCGGCGACAGGCCCCTCCAGACTTACCGCCACGGCCTGACGGCCGTTGGCAAAGTCGCCCGGGGTCCAGGCCCGCTCGGGATTGAAGAAGGCGGGCGGGGCTTCCTTCCCACTACTCGCCGATGAGTAGGCCAGCGTCTGTACCTGCAGGCTGCTGTCGGGGCTGAGGACCGTGATCGGGCTGGCAAACTGCAGCAGCACCTGCTCCAGTCCATCGGTAACCGGGTGCTCGGCAAAGTCCCGAATAAAGGGAAAATAATAGAAAGGAACCGGGATCTGCTGGTTAATGATAAAGGGGCCCTGCCGCACCGGCCGCTGCATGGTGAGGGTGGCACATTCCTCATCGATCAGGAAGGCCTGCTCAACCAGAATGCCCTTGGCCGAAAGCCAGTCGGTCAGACCGGTATTGAGGGCCTGCCAGGGTGCCTGCGCCTGTAGGTCACCGCCTACAGCATTTAGTCCCAGAAAAAGGCGTCCTCCACCTTGCATAAACTGGTCGAGTTGGGCCAAATGCTCAGGTGGAAGGGGTTGCGAAGGCGCGAGCAAGACCAGCGTCTTGAAGCTGGCCCACCGTCCTGGATCTTCGGAAAAACTCACGGTATCAACCTCAAAAAGTGCCTCCAATTCCTGCCGGGCCTGTGCCAACTGGTTCAAACCGGGCTCACCATGTCCCTGAACAAAGCCTACCCTGGCTTTGTCGGTTTGGGTGAGCTTGCGGATACCCGCAGAGAGGAGGTACTCCATGCCCGACACCCCCGGAAAACGGGGGATCACTTCTTCCTGATTGCCCACCTTTATCACCGCACCCATATAGCCTTGCAGTACCTGAATCTGATCCTTCTCCCGGGATTGAATGTCCAAGGTGGCGACTCCGGCCTGCAGGGCTTCCGCCTGCTTTTCCTCGTCCTCGCCCGGGTCGACAAATTCATACACCAGGTTATTGTCCGAGAAGCTTTGATACTCCGAGAGCAGGTCCCGCAGGTCTTGCCCAATCGCCGCAAGCTGCGGCGGCAGGTTGTCAGAGAAATAGGCCGTAACGGTAACCGGTTGGTCCAGGTCCCTAAGGATGGCCCGGGTGGTTTCGCTGAGGGTATAACGCTGATCGGCTGTGAAGTCCAGCCGGAAGAAGGCCTGATACGCCAGCAAGTTGATACCGACAAACAGGGCCGCATAAAGCAGGATCCGTATGAAGTAGGTCGATTGTGTCAGTCGCATCCGCCAGGAAAATTTTCTATACCACAGATAAGATTGTCTTCACGTTATGCCGGATCCATGGACTTATCGCGCCATGCTGGCGTCAGCCACATGGCGCCAGGCCAGACGGGCCTCGGCGAGAATCAGTGCCAGGAGAGAAAAGGAAAGGAAATAAATCACATCCCGGGAGTCGATGACACCCCGTGCCATCGAATCGAAATGGTTGGAAGCACTCAGAAAATGAAAGAATCGTCCTCCTGCCCCGGGCAGGACGCTGCTCAGTATCCCAAAAATCCAGTGGAAGCTGATGCCAATCAGTAAGGCCAAAAGCAGGGCCACAATTGGGTTGTCAGTGAGGCTGGAGGCAAAGATTCCCATGCTGATGTAGAAGGCACTCAGCAAAAGTAGCCCCAGATAGCCGCACCACACTGCCCCGTGGTCCACAGGCCCAAGCCAGGTGATTGAGACATAAAACGGCAGGGTAAATAGTAGACTCACCGCAATCAGAAGAAAGGCTCCCAGGAACTTGCCACTTATTGCTTGCCAGTCGGAGACCTTTCGGGTCAGCAGCACCTCCAGGGTTCCGGTGCGTCGCTCTTCAGCCAGCATGCGCATGGTGAGCGCGGGGATGAAGAAAAAGAGCGACCAATAGGCCACATTAAAAAATGGCTCCATGGTGGCCTGCTTGATCATAAACACATCAGCCATGATCAACCAAGTGAAGGCTCCCGTCAGGCCCAGAAACACCACGAGCAGGATGTAGGCCACCAGGGAGTCCAGATAGGATCGAAATTCCCGCTGGGCAATAATCCAAGTCTCTCTCATATCCGTTATTCCTATTTCAAAAAGAGATACAACCAGACTTCAAGCGAAGAAAAAACATACAAACTAGCCTCTCGCCTCTCTTCGACATATGATGCCTCCCTTAGTTCAAGGTCAGGTCCCGGAAAATGGTTTCCAGGCGCTGCTCTTCTTTGGTCAGCTCCAGGAGGAGCCACTGCTGCTTGACGCAGTAGCGGAAGAGGCTTTCCCGAAAGGGCATATCGCTGTCTGCGGTGATACGGTAACGGCCTGGCTGCTTGGGAAGCACCTCCACCGCCTTGACCATCGGCAAGGCACGTAGGGCCTCGGTCGGCCCAGGGCTACCAGCAGGCACCTTGACCTGGACCAGGAAGATGGCACTACCCTCGCCCTGCTGTCGCAGGGATTCCGGGGTGCCGTCGGCCACGATCTTGCCGCGATTGATGATCAAAATGCGGTCGCAGGTGGCTTCCACTTCCGGGAGGATATGGGTACTCAAGATGACGGTCTTTTCCTTTCCGATCTCACGGATCAGGTTCCGGATCTCCACGATCTGATTGGGATCGAGTCCGGTGGTGGGCTCATCAAGGATCAGGATATCCGGATCGTGGATCAGGGCCTGTGCCAGGCCCACCCGCTGCCGGTAGCCCTTGGAGAGGGCCCCGATTTTCTTGTGTTTCTCCAGATTCAGGCCGCAGCGGCCCACTATGCTGCGCAGGCGGGTGGGCACCTCTGCCCGCGGCACACCTTGGAGTTCGGCAACGAAAGTCAGGTACTCCAGTACCGGCATGTCCAGGTAAAGCGGGTTATTCTCAGGCAGATACCCAATATGTCGCTTGACCCGCTCAGGTTGCGCCATGACATCATAGTCCCCAATCTGCACCTGTCCGCCCGAGGCGGCCATGTAGCAGGTGAGGATCTTCATGGTCGTTGTCTTACCTGCGCCATTCGGCCCCAGAAACCCCAGGATCTCCCCAGTCTTGACCTCAAAGGAAATATCATCTACCGCCCTTTGGGTCCCGTATGTTTTGGTCAGGTGATTAACGCGGATGTCCATAAGCCATAGGATTGGGCTGCGAAATTCCCCCGGCAAAACTAGCCGTCTCATGCACTTGTTGTCAAGACGGCATTTGTTAATCAAATGTTAAAGCCCGTAGGAAGCAGCTACACCTTCGACCCCAGCACCGAAGCCCGATAGGAGTACAGATTGACCAGAATAAAGATCAGCACGGTGAAGGCCAGCAAAGACGAACCTCCATAGCTGAAGAAGGGCAAAGGAATCCCAATCACCGGCACCAGCCCGATGGTCATTCCCACATTGACCAGGACATGGAAGAAGACGATGGAAAGCACGCTGTAGCCATAGATGCGGGCATAACGGGTCTTGGCATTCTCGGCGAGAAACTGCACCCGTCCCAACAGCCCCAGGAAGAGCAGAAGGACAAAGCTTGCCCCCAGCCAACCCCATTCCTCCCCTATGGTGCAGTAGATAAAATCGGTTTCCTGCTTAGGAACAAACTTGTATTTGGTGTACTTACCCTGCAGGTAACCCTTGCCAGTCAGGCCGCCGGAGCCGATCGCGATTTTGGACTGAATCACATTGTAGCCCGCGCCCTGCGGATCCTTACCCGGATCAAAAAGCACCTCAATCCGGATTTGTTGGTGCGGCTTGAGCTTGCCTACGATAAAATCGACACTGAAAGATAAACCCGCAAAAAGCAAGACTGCCAGGGCGTGAATCACCGCCAAGCGCAGCCAGCTGCGCCGCTCATACACGATGCGGTAGGAGATCAGCCCGAGAGCCGCCAGTCCCCCACTCACGTACAAGGGTTCTCCGCACCAAAGGGTTACGATCGCCACCGCGCCCGTGAAAATCAGAAGCAGCGGCACCAGCGGGTTCAGGCCCTCCCGGAAAAAGACGATCAGAAAAGCCCCAAAGACCAGGGCTGAACCCGTATCATTTTGCAGGATCACAATGCTCGCCGGGGTGAGTACGATGCCCGCCGCCACCACGAACTGCTTCCAGTCATACATGGAAAAGCCCATGCGGGACATATACTTGGCCAGGGCCATCGCCGTGGCGAGCTTCGCAAATTCGGAAGGCTGAAAAGGTTGACCCGCGATGATGAGCCAACTTTTGGCCCCATTGACCTCCTTCCCGGCAACCAGCACCAGCACCAGCAAGGCAATCGCCGCAGCGTAGAAGACATAGCTCAGCGCCTCCAGAAAGCGGTGATCCAGCGACAGAATGATCCCGCCGATCAGGGTCCCCAGGCCGATCCAGATCAACTGCTTGCCGTGGATGGTGGAAAAGTCGTACCAAACATCCCCATTGACCGAGGTTACGGCATAGATCGTCATCCACCCCAGTAGGACCAGGCCGAAATACAGCAGGATCGTCAGCGCATCAAAATCCAGGCGTTTTCGATTCATGGGGTAGGAAAATATCCCGGGGCGAAAAGGGGCTTCGCCGGGCTACAGCCCGGGGATGAAACGCGCCTGCCGCACCCGTTGCAGTTCATAGGTTTTGTCTTCGATCTTGCCCTCGTTGAGGTAGTGCTCCATCATCAGGGCCGCGGTAGGCGCGGCCCATGAGCCCCCCCCACCGGCATTTTCGATCACCACTGCCACCGCAATCCGGGGTCGCTCCTTGGGGGCAAAGCCAATGAAGACGGCGTGATCCTTGCCGTGGGGATTCTGGACGGTCCCCGTCTTGCCACAGACCGCCCATTTACTGAGGTAAGCCCGCCGGGCTGTCCCCTCCGCCACCACCGACTCCATGGCTTCGATCACCGTCTCAAAGTGAGGCCGGGCAATGGTCGTCTGAACCTGTTCGTAGTGTAGAGAGGTCCAGTCCTCATCGGCTGAGCTTCGCTCGGCAACCAGGAAATGAGGCGGCACATAGAAGCCACGGTTGGCCACAATCGCCACCATATTGGCCATCTGAAGTGGCGTCATCAGAATCTCTCCCTGCCCGATGGCATTGCTGATGACGGTGGTGGCCACCCATCGATCGTGACCATACCAACGGTCGTAGCGGTCCGTCGTCGGCAGCAAGCCCGACACTTCGTAGGGCAGATCGACCGATAGCTTGTGTCCCACGCCCAACTGGGACATATAGTCATACCAGGTCTGGTAGCCTTGGTAAAAGCCCTCCTCAAAGTGATCAGAATGGAGAAAGTCCATATAGGTCGCCGCAAAGTAGGCATTGCAGGAGACCTTGATGGCCGTTTCCAGCTTGAGAGGCGTCGCGTGCATCCGACAACCGGGCTTGCCCCGGTTGCGCCAGAATCCGCCACCACATTTGTAGTAGGTTTCGGGCGTAATGATGCCCTCATTCAGGGCGGCCAGGGCCACGGGGATCTTGAAAATAGAGCCCGGCGGATACCGGGCCATGAGGGGCCGGTTGTAGAGAGGATTCAACGTGTCATTGCGCAGACGCCGCCAATTGGTGCGCAGGTCGCGACCGGTAAGCTCTGAGGGATTGTAAGTAGGCGCACTCACAAAGGCCAGAACCTCCCCGCTATGCGGTTCAATTGCCACGATGCTGCCTTTTTTTCCTTGCATCAGCTCTTCCCCAAAGGCCTGCAGCTCGGTATCAATACCCAGGATGATGTCCTTGCCTTTGACCGGGTCCTGATCGAAGCGACCATCTGCATAGCTGCCCACTTCACGATTGTGAACGTTTTTCAGAACCTTTTTGACCCCTTGTATCCCGCGCAGGGTCGTATCATGGCTACGCTCTATGCCCGCCTTGCCGATCAGGTCCCCGGGGATCAGCGCCCCTTCCGAGGCATCAATCTCTGCCTGGGACACTTCACTGATATACCCCAAGATGTTGGCCCCAACTTCGTACCGGTAGCTGCGCTTGGTGCTCGCCGCAAAGCTGATGCCCTGCGCATTCCAGAGCCTTTCCTGCAGGCGACCATAGGTTTCCGGATCAATGTAGCGGGCAAAAACGGACTCCTTCCGGTAGGGGGCCTTATCCAGCCAGGCGCGAATCTCCGCTGAGGAGATGCCCAGGATCTCGACGATCGCCGAGGTATCCGGAATCTGCAGCTCTGCCGGCGTAATGAGCATGTTAAACATAGGCTCATTGCTTACAAAGATGCGATTTTCCCGATCGTAAATGTTGCCCCGAGGTGGGAGCACCGGCTTGGTCTTGATTACATAGTTATCGGCCTTGCGGGCATACTCCGTACTGAGGACCTGGATAGAAAACAACCGCCCGATAAACACCAAAAACACCAACGCGATAAGCGCGAAGATGATGTACCGGCGTGTACTCAGGTTGTCCATATCCTAATCGATGCGGAGTGGGGCAAGCGTATCTAAGAGCGATAAAACAGATACACCAGACCAAAACACAGGAGAAAGGTGTACAGGCTGCTCGCCCCGGTCTTTAACAAGGTAGTCAGGAAGCGCTGAAAGGAAAAGTCTTCCAACCAAAAGTAGGTGAGGTGAAAGAGCACGATCAGGGGGAGCAGGTAGGAAACCAGCCAGAGGGCATTTTGCTTGGATAAGGTAATGTCCCCTACCGCGCGATAATTAGAGGCTGTGAGCAGGCCCACCAGACGGTCCCGAACGGCCACCATCAGCACGGCGGCAAAGGCATTGAGTCCCAGGATAGGCGTGGCCCCCAGCCAATCCACCATGATCCCCATCCCGAAGGCGATCAGAAAGCGCGGGGCCGCTGGCAAGGAAAAAGGCAAGGTCAGCAAAAACAACAAAAAAACCGCCGGTCGAGCCACCTGCCAAAGGATCAGATGGTCCAGCAGGTATACCTGCAAAGCGAGGAATATCAGCGCCGCTGCCGTATATCGGATGATCACATTCATTCGCTGGGTTTGCCTTCTTCCATTTCCAGAAGTTCCTCCCGATGTTCTGCTTTGACTAGATACACATTGCCGAGGTGGCTAAAATCGGTGGCTAGCTCAATCCGGGCCTGGTGAAACCCATCGCGGTAGGTCTCTGCCTCAGCCACTTTGCCCACTCGAAATCCCTGGGGAAAGACGGTCGAATAGCCTGAGGTCACCACCAGAAAGCCTGCTTCGAGGGGGACTGTCTCCGGGACGTAGGTCAGATTGGCGTAGCGGCTATCACGGCCATCCCATTCATAGAAACCCACACTACCGACCCCACTCGTCCCCTCAGCGGACAGGATCCGCACCGGCACCCGAAAACTAACGTTCAGCGCACTGAGCACCAGGCTATAATGCTCCGTGACCTCGACCACCCGCCCCACAATGCCCTGGGGAGAGACCACCCCCATGTCCACCGTTACCCCCGCTGCGGCTCCCTTATCGAGGGTCAGGTAGTTGTATGAGCGGTGGGTGGTGTTTTTGATGACAAAAGCCGAGAGGTAAGAAAATTTCTCCTGAGAAAGGAGCGAATCAATTCCATTTTGCCCCAGACTGTCTATCCCCGCCAGCCCCGCAAAATAGTTCACCCGCTTGCGCGTTTCCGCCAATTCCTGGCGCAGGGCAATGTTCTCCTCCTGCAAGATGGTATTGGCCTCAGCCAGACCAAAGTAGTAGCGAACTTCTGAAGTGGCAGCGTATAGTCGATTGGCACTTTCATAGAGCAGGTCTCCCAACCCATGGCGTTGGGGATCACCCGTTCGGATCACCAACACCAACGCCAGCGCCTCCAATGCCAGGAAGAGCACGACATTTCGGTAGCGGGAAATGAATGAGAATAGCCTTAGCACACCAAGAGGGTCAATGGGGGAAGCAGGCTGAAGAATGAAAGGCCGCCGCAGCCGTCCCCAAAGGGCGGATCACCCAGGGGCTCCTGCAAGGGGCATCAGCTCATGAGGTATTTAAACTCTTCCAACTCTTTGAGGGCAATGCCCGTACCACGCACAACCGCTTTCAAGGGATCGTCGGCGACGTGAATGGGCAGCTTGGTTTTCTCAGCCAGGCGGATATCCAACCCCCGCAGGGAGGCTCCCCCTCCCGTCAGGTGGATGCCCCGATCGTAGATATCGGCTGACAGCTCCGGTGGGGTATTCTCCAGTGCCTTCAGGATGGCGTCCTCGATCTTGGTGATCGATTTGTTGAGGGCGTGGGATACCTCACGGTACGAGACCGAGATGGTCTTGGGGATACCGGTCATGATATCTTTTCCGCGAATCTCGATGTCCTGTGGGGCCTCTTCCAGCTCGGGCAGAGCCGCTCCGACTTCGATTTTGATCCGCTCGGCACTGCGCTCCCCAATCAGCATGTTATGCTGACGACGCATGTAGTCCAGGATATCGTCATTAAACTCATCGCCCGCGATGCGAATGCTCTGGTCGGTCACAATGCCCGAGAGCGCAATCACCGCGATCTCGGTCGTCCCTCCGCCGATGTCCACGATCATATGCCCGGTGGGTTCCTTGACATTAAGGCCAATCCCGATGGCAGCCGCCATCGGCTCAGGAATCAGATAGACCTCCTTGGCCCCGGCCTGCTCGGCCGAGTCCTTGACGGCACGCTTTTCGACCTCCGTGATGCCACTGGGGATGCAGATCACCATCCGATAGGTGGTGGACATGAAGCGGCGCTTCTTGTTGATCATTTTGATCATACCCCGAATCATGTGCTCGGCGACGGTGAAGTCCGCAATCACTCCGTCCCGCAGGGGACGGATGGTCTTGTACTTCTCATGCGTCTTTTCGTGCATCTGCTGTGCTTCGCTGCCAATAGCGATCACCTTGCCGCTCATGCGGTCGATCGCCACAATAGAGGGCTGATCCACGACAACATCGTCGTTATACATGATCAGGGTATTGGCCGTACCCAGGTCAATGGCGATGTCGGTGGTAAAAAAATCAAAAAGTCCCATAAGTGATTCCCCGAAAAATGCGTTTACCTGCGCGGTCCTGCTTCCCAGTTCAATGAGCGGAAAGCGCCGCCCGCGCAATGTGTTGAATATCGTTTACATTCCATATCGGGCGGCATCGCCCGTTTGATCAATGTTTGAAGTGGCGTACGCCAGTGAATACCAGGCACATCCCATTCTCTTCACAATAGGTGATGGTCTCCTCATCCCGCACGGAACCTCCCGGCTGCACCACCACTTCAATGCCGGCGGCCTTCGCTGCCTCGACCGAGTCGGCAAAAGGGAAAAAAGCGTCTGAAGCCAGCACCGAGCCTTTCAGGTCAAAGCCCTTATCCCGGGCCTTGGCCATAGCTTGTTGCAGCGCATCAATCCGGGAGGTTTGGCCCATCCCACTCCCAATAAGCTGCCCGTTTTTCACGATGGCAATGGCATTGGACTTGAGATGCTTACCCACTGTGTCCCCAAAGATGATATCCGATACTTCTGTTTCGGAAGGTTGGCGAGACGTCTTGACTGTCAGCTGATCGGCCGTGATCTTGACCATGTCCCGATCCTGAACCAGATACCCGCCCAGCGTGCTGCGCACGATGCGTGGGCTCCCGCCTTGTCGCACGCGACGCAGCAGGATACGGTTTTTCTTCTTCTGTAGCACCGTCATGGCCTCCTCCGTGAAGTCCTTGGCGATCAGCACCTCAAAAAACAGCTTACCGATCTCTTCGGCCAGGGGCTCATCAATGGTGCCGTTGCACGCCAGTATCCCGCCAAAGGCGGAAACAGGGTCCCCCTCCAGCGCCCGCCGCCAGGCGGTGAGG
>RFHL01000286.1 GCA_003696875.1 Bacteroidota bacterium
AGCTTCGGGTTCAGACCGGGGCGGAGCGCCCAGCAGGCCATCGAGGCCGCTCGCCAGCACATGGCGTCAGGTCACCGATGGGTGGTGGATATGGACCTGGAGAAGTTCTTCGACCGAGTGAACCACGACGTGCTGATGAGCCGGCTGGCCCGGCGGATCAAGGACAAGAGGCTGCTGAAGCTCTTGCGGCGCTACCTTCAAGCGGGACTGATGGCAGGAGGGATATGCTCGCAACGGACGCAGGGGATGCCGCAAGGCGGCCCACTGAGCCCGCTGATGAGCAACATCCTCCTGGATGAGCTGGACAAGGAGCTGGAGCGGCGAGGGCACCGCTTTGTGCGGTACGCCGACGACGCCAACATCTACGTGAAGTCCCGGCGAGCGGGTGAGCGGGTGCTGGCGTCGGTTGAGGCCTGGCTGACGAAGACGCTACGTCTGAAGGTGAATCGGGAGAAGAGCGCGGTGGACCGGCCCTGGAACCGGAAGTTCCTGGGGTACTCGGTCACCCACCACTTCGAGCCCAGGCTCAAGGTGGCGAAGGAGTCGGTCAAGCGCTTCAAAGGCAAGGTCCGAGCCCTGATGAGAAAAGGGCGAGGACGCAGCCTGGGTCGAACCATCAAGGAGCTGACCCCTCTCATTCGAGGGTGGGTCGCCTGCTTCAGAAAAGCCCAGGTCAAGAACACCTTCGAAGAGCTGGACCAGTGGCTCAGGCGCCGCCTTCGAGTGCTGCTATGGCGACAATGGAAACGCCCGAGAACCCGGGCAAAGAAGCTGATGTACTACGGACTGGACCGGGAACGCGCGTTCAAATCGGCCTACAACGGCCGTGGGCCCTGGTGGAACGCCGGGGCTTCCCACATGAACCAAGCGATCCCCACGCGGTACCTGCGCTCGGCAGGCATGCTCAGCCTCTTGCAGGAGCATCGACGTCTGGCGAGCTCAACCTGAACCGCCGTGTACGGAACCGTACGCACGGTGGTGTGAGAGGACGGGGGGAGCAATCCCCCCTCCTACTCGATGTGCGGCGGTGTCATCGTCCTCGGGGTGAGGACCTCCCTCGGGGTGAGGCGAGAGCAGGGGGTCATGTGAACGGGGATGTCATCGAAGGCCTCCAGATGGACGGTGAAAGGGTCCTTGTACCTGTTCTTCTCTGGTAGAGTTGGCCTCGACAAAGGCCCCCTCGGCGGCCTTCTCAGCCACCAGGGCCGCGGTGTCGCCGGCGTAGCGCTCGATCAGGGGGAGCGTGGTGTCCATGGTGGTGGCCCCGCCCGGGGCCA
>RFHL01000287.1 GCA_003696875.1 Bacteroidota bacterium
ATACATCTCGCTCGACCCCGCCATGCGGGGCTGGATGAATGAGGGACGCTCTTACATCCCGCCGGTGCAGCTAGGCGAGGTCATGCGGGCCCTCACCGTCGGGGTGGTGGTCAGCTCACGGCACCCGGATTTTCGCACGGGCGACTATGTGAGCGGCGCCGGCGGGGTACAGTGCTATTTCACCGCTCCAGGGCCTCAGCTCACCCGGGTAGATCGCAGCCAGGCCCCTCTGCCCACCTACCTGAGCGTACTGGGCATGCCGGGTTTTACCGCCTATTTTGGCTTGTTGGAGGTGGGCCAGCCCCGGCCGGGGGAGACGGTCCTCGTCTCGGCTGCAGCCGGGGCCGTGGGGAGTGTGGTCGGGCAGATTGCCCGCCTCAAGGGCTGCCGCGCCGTCGGCATTGCCGGCGGGCCCGAGAAGTGCCAGTACCTCACCGAGGTGCTGGGCTTCGATGCCGCCATCGACTACAAGCAGGGCAACCTGCGGCAGGGCATCAAGCAGGCCTGCCCCGAGGGGGTGGATGTCTACTTCGACAATGTCGGGGGCGACATGCTCGACACGGTCCTCACCCGCCTGCGCCGGCGGGCGCGGGTGGTCATCTGTGGGGCGATCTCGCAATACAATCAGGCCGGCTATGCCGGCCCGCGCAACTATATGTCCCTGCTCGTGAACCGAGCCCGCATGGAGGGCTTCGTCGTCTTTGACTACCGTGAGCGCTATCCCGAAGCCTTGCGGGAGATGAGCACCTGGCTTGCCTCTGGCAAGCTGCGGACCCGCGAGCACATCTTCGAAGGGCTCGACCGCTTTCCCGAGGTCCTCCTCCGCCTTTTCACCGGCGAAAAACTCGGCAAGCTCGTCCTCAAGGTCAATGCCCTGGATGACTAAATGAGAGTCGAGAAGAGAGAAGCGAGAATAGAGACCAACTGCTTTGGAAAGAGGTATGCCGTCAGGTTTCTTCGCTCCGCGCTCTCACCCCTCTGCGAGGATTTTCGCCTTCTGCGCCTGAAACTCTTCCTCGGTCAGGATGCCCTTTTCGCGCAAGGCGCTGAGGCGCTCCAACTTGGAAATCAGGTCATCTTCCGGGGCGGCGGCTTGCGTCTTGGGGGCGGCCTTTTGCTGCCCCACAAAATTGCCGATAAAGTTAAAGACCTTGGCCGGCATCTGAGACTGGTTCCAGCTCCCAATCACGGTTGTGACGGCCAGGGGCCATAGGAGCAGCATGCCTACTGTGCCTCCTGCCACCTTGTCCAGCCATTGGCCAGCCCCGATCTCGACATTGAGGTTGTCACCCGCCTGGGCGAGGACAATGTTCAGGGCCGTCGACATGCCGGTAATTTTGCGCTAGCCAGCGGCTTGTTCGATCTGGACCAGGGTATTGCCGTCTTCGGTTTGCAGCGCCTGGAAGCGAAAGTCCTGGCCGGTAAGCCAGCCTTCGAGGGCGTTTATGAGTTCGCTTATGTCCAGTCCGGGAGCCTGATAGCTGCGGGTTTGATTTGCCATAGGAGTAAGAGATAGGTGAGAATCGTGAAGGGGGGAAAAGTGAGATCAATATACAGATCGGGGTCTTGCCGAAAAAGTTGGAGTGGAAAGGGAGGACCCGAAAAAAAACAGGCAGCCCGCCCGAAGGCGCACTGCCTGTGCACGAAGCATGGTCACACCCAGCTTACATTCCACCGGCTTACATTCCAAAAGCGTAGTAGAAGGTTCGGGGGTAGTTTTCGTAGCGACCCTCCATCATTACGCCGCCTTTTTTATCCGCCAGGACCTTCTGTACATCCTCCGGGCTCTTGATCTTCTCCCCGTCGATATGGGTGATGATAAAACCCTCCCGCACATCGGTTTCGCGACTCAGTTTGCCGGGGCGGAGTTGGGTAATCTTCACCCCATGATCCAGCCCCAGTACCTTGAGTTCATCGCGGTCCAAAGCGGCGAGGTCCACCCCCAGTTCATTCAGTACGCTGAGTTCGGCCTCGGCTACGAGCTCGGTATTGCCTTCGCGGTTGCGTAGGGTTACTTCAAAGGTTTTTTCCTTCCCATCGCGCTGCACCTGCAGCTCGACTTTGTCCCCGGGGCGACGGGTGCCCACTGCGGCGATCAGTTCGGAGGACTGGCGTACCGGCGTCCCGTCTACCGACAGGATCACGTCGCCTTTCTCAATCCCCGCCGCCTCGGCGGCGCTATTGGACACCAGGCTGTCGACATATACCCCTTCGGTGATGTCCAGGTCATGTTCGCGGGCCAGGGTGGCGTCCAGGCTGCGGATGATCACGCCCAGGTAACCACGCTGTACGGTACCATATTGCAGCAGATCCTCCATCACCTTACGCACGATGCTCACCGGCACGGCAAAGGAGTAGCCGGAGTAGGATCCGGTGGGGCTGGCGATGGCCGTGTTGATGCCAATCAGATTGCCATTGAGGTCCACCAGGGCGCCCCCGCTGTTGCCGGGGTTTACGGCCGCATCGGTCTGGATAAAGGACTCGATGGCGGACTGATCCCGGAGGATGTTGATGTTGCGGGCTTTGGCACTGACGATCCCGGCAGTTACGGTGGAGTTGAGGTTGAATGGGTTACCAATAGCGAGGACCCACTGCCCGACGCGTACGTCGTCCGAGTTGCCCAGCGTGACGGCGCTCAGGTCATCGCCCTCGATTTTGAGCAGGGCAAGGTCGGTGGAGGGGTCTACGCCGACCAGATCGGCCTTGAAGGTGCGGTTATCGTGCAGGGTGACTTCGATGTCATCGGCCTTGTCGATCACGTGGTTGTTGGTGACGATGTAACCGTCATCCGAGATGATGACGCCGGAGCCGGTGCCGATGGCCGGCTGAGGCTGCCCGGGCGAGCGCTGCGGACCGGGGCCGAAGAAGAATTCATCCCCAAAGAAATCCCGGAAGGCCTCGGGCAGGTTGGGGGTCGCCCCGCGGCCGCTTGGCCGCAGTTGGGTGGAGCGGATGTGTACCACCGTCGGCATGACGCGCTCGGCGGCGCCGGTAAAGTCCGGGCCAGGGGTGTCATGGGCATCGTAGCGACTGATCAGGGCCGGGGCCTGGTTGCTGTGCTCAATGCGGAATACCTTTTCCTTTTTCGGGTTGAAGGCATAGTTGAGTCCGACGGTAAAGAGGCTGCCCAGCATGGCAGCAAAAACAAGTAGGGCGAGATCTTTTTTCTGGAACATATCGTTGAAGGGTTATGGCTGATTCGATGAGTTTTTCGTGCGTGCCTGGCAATGGGCTATCCTGGGGAAATTTACGCAAGTGCCTCATGACCTGTTTGTTAAAGAAGTGTTAAAGGGCTGTCAGGTCGTGAATGGTCTTGATGGCCAGGCGAATACTGAGGGAATTTTGCCCCTTGATCCGGTAGCCTTAACTTGAAGGCCCCACATGGCATGTGTATGAAAAAGACCCTGATCCTCACCGCCCTCTGTTTGGCCCTGTTCTCTCTGGCCGCCCAGCCTCGCATCCTCTTTCTGCGGGGAGGCTCCGGTACGGGGGGCTTCCTGGAAGGTGGCGCCGATGAGCAACTCTCCGATATCACCGATTTCTCCATCCAGGGGGGCAATCATGGCTGGGGGCAGCTGGCCGATACCCTGCGGGCTTACGGATTTGAATTGGTGCAGCACATAGAGGGCCCGGCCTCCAACCCTGCGCCGGTGCCGCTGGATACCATGGACCTGAGCCGCTACGCGGTCATCGTCTTCGGGTCCAACAATGCGGCCTATCCCCCGGCGGCGGTGGACGCAGTGGAGGCCTACCTGCGGCAGGGCGGCGCCGCCCTCTTTATCAGCGATGCCAACTGGGGGCAGGACTGGGGCGATGCGCCGAGTTCGGATCAACCGTTTCTCGACCGCCTGGGCTGGACGATGAACCAGGACCGGGGGGTATATGCCCTCCAGGCCACCGAATTTCTTGAGCCTTCTCACCCCATCCTCGTTGGGATCAGCGCTTTTGATGGTGAGGGCGTATCGCCTGTTACCCTGGCAGATACGGCCGTGGTGGGGGTACAGACGACCCTACTGGCCCCGGCCAAGGGACAGGTGCGCCGCAACGACGCCCCGGGCGCCGGCAGCTCAACCAACGCCACCCCCAACGATGCTGCCCTGATTGTTGCCACGATAGACCAGGGGCGTGTCGCCGGTCATTTTGATCGGAACACCTTCTTCAACCTCAATGGAGCCGGGACCAGCATTACCCGTCTGGACAATGCCCGCTATGCGGTGCAGCTATTTACCTGGCTGGCCGAGGCGGGTGGCCCGGCGGCGGGACTGGAGTCCCCGGACGGAGCGGTGCGGGTATATCCCAGCCCGGCAAAGGACTATTTTCAGGTGGACCTCCCGCAGAGGCCAGCCGGACAGCTAGCGTTGCTGGATCTCCAGGGCCGGCTTTGCCGGCGCTATGCGGGGAGCGGCCCCTATTCGGTGGCTGGCCTCAAACCCGGCAGCTATATCCTGCGTATCCCCGACGGGCGTACCGCCCGGGTGGAAGTCCGCTAGCCTCGCCCAGGAAAAAACCCCCGGCCTGGGAAGGCCGGGGGCGTAGCTCCGCGATGGATCTCCAGGCTACTGCCGCAGCAGGCGCTGCGTCACGCTCCCCAGCGGGGTGCGCACTTGCAGCAGGTACACCCCGGCGGGCAATTGCTGCAGATCCAGGGTTTCCCGATGCTGAAGGCGGGCGCTCAGCTCCTGGTTGTGTACCAAACGTCCCAGCTCGTCATACAGACTCAGCTGCACGGCCTGGGCTTGCCGCAGGTCCAACTGGAGCTGGACCAGGCCCTGGGTGGGGTTGGGCGTCAGTTGCAGGAAGTCGATTCCGGCCAGGGCGGCTCCGATGCCTACGTTGGAGAGGACCTCGATGCTGTCCACATAGACACAACCGGTAGAGTCGGTTACCGTGACGGTATATAGGCCAGCGGAAAGTCCGACGGCTGTGCTCCCGGTCTGGTTGTTCGGGTCATTCCACATGTAGGTGGCTGAGCTGAGGGGTACGCCGACGGTAGCCGTTCCGTTGCCCGTGCCATTGTCAGGGGTGGAGCTGAGGTCCAGCGCGATGCTGGTACAAGCGGTAACCTCTATGCTGTCGCGATAGGTACAGCCCACCGAGTCGGTAACGGTAACCGTATAGGTGCCGGGGGTAAGTCCCATGGCCATACTTCCGCTTTGGCTATTCGGGTCGTCCCACAGATAGGTGACCGGTCCGATGGTTCCCCCTACGGTGGCGGTCCCGTTGCCGGTGCCGTTGTCGGGAGTCATAGTGAGGTCCAGCGTAAAGCCGGCACAGTCGGCGATCCGGGGCCGGATAAAGCGCGCCGTGGCGATCCCGCTCGCCGTCCAGGTGGTCAGGTCGGTGGAGAAATAGTTGACCCCGGGGGTGAATACATTCTGGCTTTGACGCAGGAAAATCCCTGCTTCATCCTCATATACTCCGATGCCATAGGTGCCGGGAGGCAAGGTGAGGGTAAAGGGTAGAGGCAGGAAGTATTCGTTGACATTGGAGTCGAGGATCACCGGGTCCCCGGTGAAGAAGGGTGCCATGGTGGGGGCACCTCCAGTGGTGGCGACAAAGACGGCGTAAGTCGTATCCCCATGCTGAGGCGTTTCAATCTCAATATCAATCCCGATCAGCGGGGCCGATACCGGGAAGGAGTGCAACACGACGGCCATAGCGGTGCTGGAGGAAGAGACGACATAGCCGCTGCCACCGTTGTGGATGCCGTCGTCACGGGCCAGTAGGCTCTCTGTGACCTGCAAGGTGTAGCGGAGGGTGTCGTTTTCCGGTACCTCGTCGGTAGCCCCCGAGAGTTGGGCATAGGCGGTAATGGCGTAGGTCCCCTGACCATCCGGGGTAAAGGGATCA
>RFHL01000288.1 GCA_003696875.1 Bacteroidota bacterium
AAAAGCCGAGCTTGGCGGGCCAAGTGAGGCTTTTTCTGACGCCGTATGCGGGCAAGGGATCAAGCCAAAAGCGGACTTTATTTTTTGAGCGTTACTAAACCCGAACTTCGAACAAATCTTCTCTACTCGCCTATGGACGCCTTTCAACTCTCTGGCTGGGACATCGCCATCATGATCGGATACGTCGTCGTCATGATCTGGTATGGACTCAGCAAAGCTAAACAAAGCAGCTCGGAAGACTACTTCCTCGCCGGTCGCAACATGGTCTGGCCCATCGTAGGGATCTCCCTCTTTGCCGCCAACATTTCCTCCAATACCCTCACCGGCCTGGCCTCCAGTGCCTACACCAGCGGGATCAATGTCTACAACTACGAGTGGATGGCCGCGGTGGTGCTGGTGTTTTTCGCCATCTTCTTCCTGCCCTTCTACCTGCGGTCCCGGGTCTACACCATGCCCGAATTTCTGGAACGCCGCTACGACAGCCGCTCCCGCTACTATTTCTCCTTTATTACCGTCGTCGGCAATGTCATCATCGACATTTCCTCGGCGCTCTACGCCGGCAATCTCGTCCTCAAGATCATTTTTCCCGAGGCCAACTCGCTGCTGATCATCATCCTGCTCGCCTTTGCGGCGGCCGCCTATACTATCCCTGGTGGACTCTCCTCGGTGGTGCACACCGAGGTGATTCAGGCGGTGTTGCTTGTACTCGGCTCGGTGGTCCTGACGATATTTGCCTTCAACGAAGTCGGTGGCTGGGACGCGCTTAACCAGGCCCTTGAGGCCCGTCACGCCGAGGGCTACCTGCCCCGCTCGCCTGAATATATGTGGAGCCTCGCGGGTCCTGCCAATGATGATGTCATGCCCTGGACGGGTTTGCTCTTTGGGGTGCCGCTGCTGGGCTTCTATTTCTGGGCGAATAACCAGTTCATGGTGCAGCGCGTCCTCAGCGCCAAGAATGTCGACCATGGCCGCTGGGGGGCGATCTTCGCGGGCTTGCTGAAGCTGCCCGTGCTTCTCATCATGGTTATTCCGGGGATGCTGGCTATCCCGCTTTTCTCCGATCTCGACCTCAGCTTCCTCAATTATGACCCCGCCGGCACCGGTGAGATCTGCGAAAATCTCATCGATTGCCCCAACATGACCTACCCGGTGCTGCTCTTCAAACTGCTGCCCACCGGCCTGCTCGGCCTCGTGCTCGCGGGGCTGCTCGCCGCCATGTCCTCCAGCATTTCTGCCACCCTCAACTCCGCCTCGACCCTCATTACCATGGACTTCGTGTCCAAGCTGCGCCCTGACCTCTCCAGCAAAGCGCTGGTGCGGGTGGGGCAGGGGATCACCCTGGGACTCGTCATCATCGCCGCCCTCTGGGCGCCGCAGATCGAAAATTTCACCTCTCTCTTTGATTATCTGCAGCTCGTACTCTCCTTCATCAGCCCGCCCGTGGTGGCGGTCTTTGTCCTGGGTCTTTTCTGGCGCCGCGCCAATGGCCACGGGGCTTTTGCGGCCCTCATCACCGGCTTTGTGATCGCCATTTTCCTGCTGGTCTCCGAGATCTACGGCTTATACCCCGCCATCAACAAAGTTCACTTTCTGCACAAGGCTCCGCTGCTGATGCTCCTGTGCCTCCTCATTGCGGTGGTGGTGAGTCTCGCTACCGCCGCGCCCGATCCCGCTCAGGTGGATGATTACATCTGGCATCGCGCGATGTTCCGCGCAGAGACCGCCGAGCTCAAGGCTTTGCCCTGGTACAAAAACTACCGCATCCTGGCCCTGATCCTGATGGCCATCACGGCGCTGATTGTGGTGCCGTTTCTGATCTAGGAGACAAACCCCACGGAACGCCTCATCAAGCCCCTGCTCTTTGCCTGAGTGGGGGCTTTTCGCTTGGATGTAGGCTGATGCGATCTTACCGGCCTTGCGGTCTGTATTCAGATTGTGTTACTTGCCCGGGGTCCACGGCCCCCTTCGTTCCTCCCCGGGAGCGCATGTTTCACACACAAACCCTACTTTTTGATGGATACCTCCCCTCTGAGCCGTACGGATCTGCTGGCCATTGAGCGGACCAAGCTCGCCAATGAGCGTACCTTCTTGGCCTATTTTCGGACGGCTATCGTTTTTCTCAGTTCCGGCTTTGCCATTCTAAAACTGGCGGTGTTGGAAGAGATTCATGCCGTTGGGTATTTTTTATTGATCCTTTCTCCTCTGCTGTTGCTAACCGGATTCCTCCGTTTCGTCTTCATGCGTCGACGCATCCGCAAGTTTTACAAGACCGAAAATTGAGGCAAAGAAAAAGCCCCCATCTGGCCAGCCCGGCTGACCAAATGGAGGCAAAATTCTTCGAACAGTCTCTACAGCTAGACCTTCACTTCCCAGCCCGGCTCATACTGCCGGCCCCAGGCCTGCTGCGCCCGGGCATTGTCCAGGACATGGCCGTTGCGGGGATCGGTGAGCAGGCTACCGCCGTGGTCCAGGGCCAACTGCCCCAGGTGGCATAGCTGCGTGCTGATGTAGGCATCCTCAATCGGAGCCGCCAGGGTGGCGCCTTCCCGGATGCCGTTGGCCAGATTGGTCATGTGCTGATCGGTGAGGAAGCCTGCTCCCAGCGTATTGGTCGTCTGCGAGCCGCCCGACTCCTTGTGCTCCTCAATCAGCTTGTTGTCATTGTCATAGAGCAGGTAGCTGTTGCGGTCCACCAGCAGCCAGCCTTCGGTACCGTGGATGGTCACCCCGCGGCCCCGGTTGTGGTAATGTTGCGGCGTACAGCTTTTGCCTTCCCAGGTGATCATTTCGCCCCCGGCGAAGAGGTAGCTGATAAACTGCGTATCCGAAAACTCCCAGTCATCCTGATGGAAGAGGCGGCCGCCGGCGGCCGTCACCTGGGTGGGGAAGCCGACCCCGAGCGCCCAGCGCGCCACGTCGATTTCGTGGGTGCCGTTGTTGTGGATCTCGCCGGTGCCCCAGTGCCGGAACCAGTGCCAGTTGTAGTGCACCAGATTGTCCTGGAATTCGCGCCGGGGCGCGGGCCCCTGCCAGAGTTCCCAGTCCAGCCAGTCGGGAACGGGCGCTGAGCCTCCGTTGCCGATGGGCTTCCGGTTGTTGCTGTACCAGGCCTTGGCAAAGCGCGGCTTGCCGATGCGCCCTTCGCGGATGTGCTGTATCGCGAGCTGGGTCACCGGGCCTGAGCGCTGCTGATTTCCCATCTGCACCAGCAGGCCATATTTAGCCTGAGCTGCCACCAGCATCTCTGCCTCGGCGGGATTGTGGGCACAGGGCTTTTCCACATACACATGCTTGCCTGCCTGCAGGGCCATGATGGCCATAGGGGCGTGCCAGTGCTCAGGCGTGGCGATGGCGATTACGTCCACATCCTTGTATTCCAGGAGTTTGCGAAAGTCCTTCTCGGCCTTCGGCTTCTTGCCGGTGGCTTCCTTTACCTCGGCAATCGCTTTTTCTATAGCCCGGCTGTCGACATCACAGACGTAGGTCACCTCGGCATTGGGGACCACAGATATGGCCCCATAGAGGGCCCGGCCCCGGTTATTGACGCCCGCCACCGCAAAGCGCAGGCGCTCATTGGCACCGAGAATGCGGCCATAGCTGAGGGCCGGAAAGGAGAGAACCGCGCCGGCGGCACCGGCGGCAGTGGTTTTGATAAAATTTCTTCGGGAGGACATATTGGATCTGAATAGAGTGAGTAGAGATAGCGTGAAACGCCGTGAGATTCATGTTCGGCTGGAAAAAGATACGTTTTTCCTATCAAAGCTCATCCTGTGGTAGGACGTAACCGGATCCGTTTACCCTGATTTAGGGAAGGCAAATGCCTCAGCTTTTTCCGGCCAGCTCCTCCATGGCCTGCTGTACCCCTGGTAGCAATGCCCGGATGTGGTCCACCACCTCCGTAACCCGGAGACCCCAATCGCTTTGCCAACTTCCTGCCTTTGCCTCGGTCTCCATTTGCTTTAAGCGCTGTGCCAGCTCGGTGAGG
>RFHL01000289.1 GCA_003696875.1 Bacteroidota bacterium
CCACACTGCCAGGGCTGTTGCTCAGGTCAATGAGCCAGACCTGCCGCTTTTCCAGATGGTCCAGCGGGAGGAGCTGTTGGGGATTGCGCAGGACCACAAGGGCCTGCCGGGCCTGGCTATAGGCAGACAGGTCCGGAAAGCTCCCTGCCGGGTCCTGCGCATGTGCGGGTAGGTAGGCCAGCAGATGGAGAGCAAGCAGGCAAAACAAGGCTTGGGCAGGCAGATTCTTGCAGCGCATCTTAGAGAATTTGGAAGGGGAAAGGCCAGAGAAAGCGATTCTCAAAGATACGGGCTTTTCTGGCAATGCTTTCCGGGATGCGAAATGGACCTCCAATGGGGTTTCTTGCGGGTTCTTGCGCGGGTGGGCAAAAATATTTTCAAAAACCGGCAAAATATTTGCCGGTTCATTCCGATTTATGCGTAATTTTGGATTCGAATCAGGCAATAACCTGCAACCATGCTCAAAGAAGAACGTCACGCATTTATTCTGAAGGCGCTGGAAACCCGGCACAAGGTGCTGACCATTGAGCTCAGCCAGTCGCTGGGGGTTTCTGAGGATACAATCCGCCGGGACCTGAAAGAACTGGCCGACGCCGGCCGGGTGAAGAAGGTACACGGCGGGGCCGTTTCGCATTCCCTCAACCCCTTTCACTACAAGGATCGGGAAATCTATGCGCATGAGGAGAAGATCCTGATTGCCGAGAAGGCCAAGAGCCTGATTCGTCCCCATCAGGTGGTGATTATGGACGGCGGCACCACCAATACGGAGCTCGCCCGGCGGCTGCCGCCGGACCTGAAGGCCACCATTTTTACCAACAGCCTTCCAGTGGCCGTGGAACTGACGGACCACCCCAGCATTGAAATCATCTTTATGGGGGGGCGGCTGCTCAAGGATGCGCAGGTTACGGTAGGCGAGGAGGTGGTCGCCACCCTGAGCGGAATCCGGGCCGATGTGTGCATCCTCGGCACCCGCAGCCTCGATGCCCAGATGGGCATCACGGAGATCGACTGGGAGGAGACCAAGGTTAAGCGCGCCATTCTACACGCCGCCAATGAGTCCATCGCCCTGGTGATCCCGGAAAAAATCGGCACGGTTCAACCCTATATCATTGGCGAGCCCGGCGAGCTGTCGGTGCTCGTATCGACCCTGGCGCGGCGGGATCCCCGTCTGCGTCCCTTCCACGAGATGGGCATCGAGATCCTCTGATGCGCTATCCTGCTTCACCAGACCCTCCTTTTCCCTTCGAAATAACCCGACTTTATCCCAACATGATGATCGCTACCGCTCCTCACAGTACCTATCGCTACGAAAAGATCCCCACCCGGATCTATCAGACAGCCGACGAGGCCTCCCTGGAAGTGGCTCGTCAGATCGCTGACCTCATTCGCCATAAGCAGTCCCGGGGCGAAATGGCCGTGCTGGGCCTGGCCACCGGCTCTACCCCGACGGGTGTCTATGGCGAGCTGGTGCGGATGCACCGCGAAGAAGGCCTGAGCTTTCAAAACGTCATCACCTTCAACCTGGACGAATATTTTCCCATGGCTCCCGATGCGCTGCAAAGCTACCATCGCTTCATGCGGGAGTACCTCTTTGACCACATCGACATCCGCCCCGAAAACGTCCACATCCCTGACGGGACCTTACCGGTAGAGGACATTTCGGCCTTTTGTGAGGCCTACGAGGCCAAGATCGAAGCCGTAGGGGGGCTGGACTTGCAGATCCTGGGGATTGGCCGCACCGGCCATATCGGCTTCAACGAGCCGGGCTCCTCGCTCAGCTCTCGCACCCGCCTGATCGCCCTGGACAAGATCACCATCCGGGACGCCGCCAGCGACTTTTTTCACGAGGACAACGTGCCTCGCCGGGCCATCACCATGGGGGTAGGAACCATCATGGACGCCAAGGCCATCATCCTGATGGCTTGGGGTGAGGGCAAGGCGCCCATTATCAAGCAAGCGGTCGAAGGCGAGGTTTCTGAGCTCATCCCGGCCTCTTACCTGCAGCGCCACGGCAATGCCCAGATCGTGCTCGACGACGCCTCGGCGGCCCACCTCACCCGGCGCAAGGCGCCCTGGTTGGTGGGTACCTGTGATTGGGACGACCGCCTCATGCGGCGGGCGGTGGTCTGGCTCTGTCAAAAGGTGCAAAAGCCTATCCTCAAGTTGACCGACGAGGACTATAACGAAAACGGTATGGGCGAACTGATCGCGGATCATGGCCCGGCCTATGACATCAACATCCGCATCTTCAATGAGCTGCAGCGCACCATCACCGGCTGGCCGGGTGGCAAGCCCAATGCCGACGATACCTACCGGCCCGAGCGGCGCGAACCCTTCCCCAAGCGGGTGCTGGTTTTCTCTCCCCACCCCGACGACGACGTCATCTCCATGGGGGGGACCTTGTTGCGGCTTGCGGATCAGGGGCATGAGGTACACGTCGCCTACCAGACCTCTGGCAACATTGCCGTCTTTGACGATGCCGCGATCCGTTTCATTGACTTTGCTCTGGACTTTAACCGGACCTTTCAGCAGGACTACGCCCAGGTCGCCCAGATGTACGAGGAGGCGCGCACCTTCCTGGCCAACAAGCGGCCGGGAGAGCCTGATTCCAAGGACATTCAGTACATCAAGGGGCTCATTCGGCGGGGTGAGGCCAAAGCCGGCCTGCGTGCCTCGGGCGTGCCCGATGCGCATGCCCACTTCCTGGATATGCCCTTCTATGAGACAGGCCGGGTCAAGAAGAAGCCGCTTGGCGAAACCGACATCCAACTGATCGTGGATCTGATCCGCGAGATCAAGCCGCACCAGATTTACGCGGCGGGCGACCTGAGTGACCCCCACGGCACCCACCGGGTGTGTCTGGAGGCCATCTTCCAGGCCCTGGAGATCCTCAAGGACGAGCCCTATATGGACGATTGTTGGGTGTGGCTGTACCGAGGAGCCTGGCAGGAGTGGGACATCGACGACATCGAAATGGCGGTCCCCATCAGTCCTATCGAGCTGCGCCGTAAGCGGATGGCTATTTTCAAGCACCAATCGCAGAAGGATAGTGCGCTCTTTCCGGGCAACGACCCCCGGGAGTTCTGGCAGCGAGCCGAGGACCGCAACCGCAACACCGCCCGGGTATACGACGAGTTGGGACTGCCTGAGTATGAGGCCATTGAGGCCTTTGTGCGCTATGACTTTAAGTAGGCACATCTGGATACGCAACGAGACCGCCCCCAGCCTGGGGGCGGTCTCGTGCTTTTGTATCCAGGGTGCGGGCATCGCCCCGAAAGTGGGGCTACCCGGGTAGATGGCTCAGGCGTCCTGCTCTTGCGCGATTTGCAGGTTGAAAGACAAAATCTCCTGACAATAGGCTTCGTGATCCGCTTCATGGGTAATGCCCAGGATACGGGCAAGCCGGGCTGGCCCCAGGCTCTGGCCAAGATGATGGGCCGCTTGACTGAGCTTGTACGCAATGCTGGCTTCGTAGCGAAAGATCAGGGCTTCGGCCGAATCGATGGGAGGCGCCAGCCGCATCAGGCGCTCACGAATGGCGAGATCCTGCTGGTCCTCTTCGATGATGAAGGCGCGCGATTGCCAGATCACCGCCTGATACTTGGAGAGGACCGTGGTGGTGATGCTCAGGTCATCCTCCTGCTCCAGAATTTCGTCGAAGACGTCCACGAGCTTGAAGGGCTCCTCCCTGATCATGGTTTGGTACAGGCTGGTGATGATATGCCGCCGCTGTTGGCTGTTGGGGTTGAAGCGGTAGCGGTTGAGGTTGGCCTCCTGCATGATGAGGCTGTCTTCTTTGCCCACGCTCGGGGCGGCAGGGTTAATGATCTTCACGTTTGCTGGCTCCGCGGAGGCAGGCAGGACGGTGATGTCTGAGCCCCAGCCGTGGGATATCACTTGTACCACCTCAGGCATCGCTTTGAGCAGATCGGTCAGGCGGGAGAAGCCATATTCACTCTCATCAAAGGTAGGAGAAAGGAACCGGCGCAGGAAGGGTTTAATTTGGGCGCCTTTGACCCCATTGGGGCGGTTTTCCATGATCTGGGCCAGCGCATTGCGTACCTCCTCCAGATTGGGGTAGCCATTGTGGTTTACCTTTAGGGGCTCGCCCCCTTCCTGATACATGCGCAACAGGCTTTCGAAGCGCATGAAGCGGTCGCAGAGGGTGGCAAAGTCCTCACTCACGGCCCGGGCCGGCGAGACGCCTACCACCGTTTTGCCATAGCGGCGCAGCATCTTCAGGACCGGGATAAAGTCCCGGTCGCCCGATACGATGATGAAGTTCTGGACATGAGGTAGGGTCCAAACGGTCTCTACCGCGTCGATGGCCATCTTGATGTCCACCGCATTCTTAAGTTTTTTTCCGATGTGCTGCTTGCCTAGTACGTGTACCAGTTCAATGCCTTGCCGGTACAGGTCCGTCTGAAACTGATTGAACGTACGAAAGCGCCAGTCGGCATAGGCATGGGCAAGAACCACCTGCCCATATTCCTCTGCCAGCCTCAGGATAGGCTCTGCTTCCAATTTGTCCTCAAAGTCGCTGGGATAGGCGTCTTCGAGGCCACGGGCGAGGTTTTCAAAATCAATAAATAGTGCAACATGCTCTGCTGTGTCTTCTTTCATGGTTCAGGGATAGGACAGAAACCGAGGGGGATAAAAAATAGCAATGACCAGGGGCGGTAGCTAGAAAAGGCAGAAGGTCAGGCTATCTTTTTCGGTAGGGTGGTGCTTATTGGCAAGATAAAAAAAATCGCAGAAAATGCCTAAAAAAAGGCAGATTTGCTATGATTTTTGGCAGTCGGGGCGATTCTTGCTTGGGAAGGGGCTTAGCGGATGAATCCCCCTTGGTTAGTTGATATTTCCGGAAAGACATAATAGGTATAGACGCAATAATGTGTGCGTCTTCAATCGACCATGACCGCTTCAGGCCGGAAAGGCTCCGCAGCTTTGTCCCCTGGGACAGGGCTTTGTCTGGAGCTGCCTGGATTTCCCCCCATGTCGGCTGTCGTCCCGGCCAGTTTGTGACTCGGTTCTGTCCGTCTACTTGTGTAGCTTTGTCGGAAAAGGACCCTGCTGCCCCGGAGAACAGGGCGCGAAATAAAATACGCTCATGGACAAGACCACCGAAAAGGCTTCCTTGTATGACAATCTGGACCAGATGCCGGTCCGGGAGTTGCTGGAAAACATCAACCGGGAAGACCACAAGGTCCCCGAAGTGGTCAGGGGCCAGATTCCTCGCATTGAGGCGCTGGTGGAGGCGGCCTATGCCCGGATGAGGGAAGGTGGACGCCTGTTTTACCTGGGGAGCGGCACCAGTGGGCGCCTCGGAATCGTCGATGCTTCGGAGTGCCCGCCCACCTATGGGGTGCCCCATGGTTGGGTGATCGGTCTCATCGCCGGTGGCGAGGGGGCCATTCGCAAAGCGGTCGAGTTTGCCGAGGACTCGCTCACCCAGGGCTGGGTCGATTTGCAGGCACATCGGGTCAACTCAGGAGATTTTGTGATCGGGATCACGGCGAGCGGAACTACGCCCTATGTGCTGGGGGCCATGGAGGCTTGTCGGACCCATGGCATCGCCACGGGTGGCATTACCTGCAATGCAGGCGCGCCGCTGAGCGAAAAAGTCGATTTTCCCATTGAGGCGGTGGTAGGGCCGGAGTTTGTGACCGGCTCTACCCGGATGAAGGCCGGCACCGCCCAGAAACTGCTCCTCAACATGATCTCCACCTCGCTCATGATCCGGCTGGGCCGGGTCAAGGGCAACCGCATGGTGGACATGCAGCTCGCCAATGAAAAACTGGTAGATCGGGGAACCCGCATGGTGATGGACGAAACCCAACTGGACTACGAAGCCGCCAAGGCCCTGCTGCTGAAGCACGGCAGTGTGCGGGCGGCCCTGGAGGCCGCCTCCTGATTCCCGCAGACGATGAACATCAACGGAAAGCCCTACCGAACCATCTGGACTGACCCGGCCGAGCCGGGGGCGGTTTTTATCATCGACCAGCGGCCGTTACCGCATGAATTGCGCATCGTGGCGCTGCGCACACTAGACGAGGCGGTGACGGCCATCCGGGATATGTGGGTGCGGGGGGCCCCCTTGATTGGCGCCACGGCGGCTTTTGGGCTGTATCTGGCCAGCCTGGAAGCCCAGACGCAGGCCGATCCGGCGGCCTGCCTGGCCAAGGCCAGCCGCCGGCTGGCGGCTACCCGGCCTACGGCCGTCAATCTACAGTGGGCCCTGGATCGCATGCAGGCGGTGCTGCAGCCCCTCCCCGCCGGCCAATGGCCGGCCCGGGCGCTGGCTGAGGCGCAAGCCATCGCCGATGAAGATGTGCAGATCTCTTATCAGATCGGCCAGAATGGCTTACCGCTGATCGAGGCGGTCGCCCGCCGTAAGCCGGATGAGCCGGTCCATATCCTCACCCACTGCAACGCCGGCTGGATGGCCACCGTTGACTGGGGTACCGCCACGGCTCCGATCTATCTGGCTCACCAGGCGGGGATCCCCCTGCATGTCTGGGTAGACGAAACCCGTCCCCGTAACCAGGGGGCCCGTATCACGGCCTATGAACTGGCCGCCCATGGCATCCCGCATACGGTCATCCCGGACAATACGGGAGGGCACCTCATGCAGCACGGTCTGGTCGATATGTGCATCGTCGGTACCGACCGCACCACCCGCTGCGGCGATGTCGCCAACAAAATCGGGACCTATCTCAAGGCCTTGGCCGCCCATGACAATGGCGTACCTTTTTACGTGGCCTTGCCTTCCACTACCATCGACTGGAGCCTGTGTGACGGGCGCGCGGAGATCCCGATTGAGCAGCGCGAAGGCAGCGAAGTGACCCACATCCAGGGCTGGGATGAAGAGGCCGGGCGAATTCTGCCGGTGCGCCTGACCCCTGCAAACAGCCCGGCTGCCAACTATGCCTTTGACGTCACGCCGGCCCGGCTGGTGACCCAGCTCATTACGGAGCGGGGATGCTGTGAAGCCTCTGAATCAGGGCTTTTAGGCCTTTTCCCTGAAAAAAATTCTGTATAATTAAAAGATTGGTAACATCTTTGCAACGGAATCCGTTAATGTTATAACATTAAGATACTTTAATACTTTTCACGCATGGAGACGATGACGCTGCGGACGGATGTGAAGAAACTGGGCCGAGTAGCCCGCCTGATGAAGACGGTTGGCCACCCCTCCCGGCTGATGATCGTGGAGCTGCTTCTGGAAAAAGGCCCCCTTCCCGTTAAGGACATTTACGAAGCCATCAACATCAGCCAATCCAATGCCTCCCAGCACCTCAAGTCACTGGAAGACATCGGTATTCTGACCTCCGAGCGTGATGGGAAAAACATCTGCTATAGCATCCTCAATACCCAGATTTCCAAGCTCCTGCAGTGCGTCAATGACTGCACGGATTGTTAGAGCTGGAAATCTGACCCCGGACTCCGACCATGTACGGAGAAGGATACACCAAATATCACTGCGAATGGGAAGCGGGCAAGCCTTTGCCCGCTTCTGCCGTTTCTGAGCTGAACCACTGGCGGGGCGAGATGTACCGCCGGCATTGGATCGGCTACGACGAGGCGCAGGCTGTAGGCTTTGGCAACATCAGCCGCCGGCAGGCGCCGGGGAGCGGGGCCTTCATCATCTCTGGTACCCAGACCGGGCACCTGGCGCTCCTCGGTCCCGAGCACTACACCCTCGTTACCCGGGCCGATATCGCCCACAACCGGCTCCACTGCCGGGGACCGGTTCAGGCCTCTTCAGAATCCCTGACCCATGCGGCAGTCTATGCCCTGCCTGAGGCATACGCCGCCGTCATTCATATCCACCATCTGGGCTTGTGGGAGGCATGGTATGACCGGCTGCCAACGACGGCAGCTGAGGTACCCTACGGTACCCCTGAGATGGCCCGGGAGATTCAGCGCCTGCATGCCGAGACCGACCTGCCCACCCGGCAGGTATGTGTCATGGGGGGCCATCGGGAAGGCCTGCTGAGTTTCGGGCATAGCCTGGAAGCAGCCGCTCAGGCGCTTATTGGCTTGGTGTCGCCCAGCCGATAAACCATCCGGATTCGTATCGCGTTATTCCGATATCTGTCCCATCTGGCCAGGAAGGGCAGGACTTTTGCTTTCACTCTAATCTCGCTCTACCAATGAAGTACGATCGCTTGTTCATCTTTTCCCTTTCCATTTGGATGTTGATCAGCCTGCCGGCTTGTTCCCAGCACATGGGTAACGCAGCCGAAAATTCCGGTCATATTCAGTTATCTGAGCCCGCGGGCGAGCTCAAGCCCGTCACCAAGACCGATGCCGAGTGGCGGGCTCAACTCACGGAAGACCAGTACTACGTCACCCGGCAGCACGGGACGGAGCGGGCCTTTACCGGGGAATATTGGAACCATAAGGAAGAAGGGACTTACATTTGTGTAGGATGCGGCCTGCCGTTGTTTTCTTCCGACACCAAGTTTCACTCGGGGACCGGCTGGCCCAGCTTCTACGATGTCTATGAGAAGGGCTACGTCAAAGGGATCGTGGACCGTACGCTCGGCATGGTGCGCACCGAGGTGCGCTGCGCCCGCTGTGATGCCCACCTGGGGCACGTTTTTGAAGACGGTCCCCAGCCCACCGGCCTCCGCTACTGCATCAACTCGGCCGCCCTCAGCTTTGAGCCTGCAACTGCCGAATAAATCCGGCCGCTTTGCTATCTTCGCCTCATGATGCGATGGCTGTGGCTTTGGGTCCTGAGTCTGGGACTGCTCGCTTGCCGGGAGTCTCTGGCACCCACCTATCGGGACCTGCCGGTCCCGGCAGGGAGCCAAGATCAGTTGCGAGCCCTCTGGCTCACTGCGGGCGACACGGCCTATGTGGCCGGTGGCCTCCGCTTTGATCGGGATCTGCTGCTGAAAACCGGCAATGGGGGCGCCACCTGGACCCCTCAGGAAACCGAACCGCCCATCGGCAAGATTCTCTTTGCGCTGGATTTTCAAAACAGCCAGCGAGGCTTCGTGG
>RFHL01000290.1 GCA_003696875.1 Bacteroidota bacterium
AGTTATGGCAGGGGTCGGAATGACTTTTATCATTGTGCCTGGAGGGAGAGAATCACGAATATATCCTCCTGCTGCCTGAGCCATCCAGGCATTCGGTCCGTGGGGATGTTTTGTAACCATCAAGTGCTCCCAATGATGGAGGTCAAGCTTCGCGATAGCCCCCAGCGCCTACGGATGAGTGTACGGCTCATCAGGGGTATCTGCCATCCCGTCCGGATCAGGGTTCTGGCCTTCCTCCTTGAGCACGGAACCCTGTCAGTCAAAGATTTGCAATTGGCGACTGGCCTCGGACAATCCAATGTGTCTCAACACCTGAAAAAGCTGCAGGCAGCCGGCCTGATCGGCATGGAAAAGGTGGGAAGCTTTAACCACTACCGGATCTCTCATCCCGGAATCAAGACCCTGCTGGAACAAGCCGCTCATTGTGTGGAAGCTATGCCCGAATACGGAAACACGGGCCTCAATAGGAGGCCCGTGCCCAAATGACGACGTCTCCAAGGGAACAATCCCCTAACCTTTATACTCTTTCCAGCTCTTGCAGCAGGGCCTCCAGCGGACGAGCCCCCACGAGCTGACCTTTGTCATTGATCACGGTGTGGGGTACCCCCATCACCTGGTGCTGCTGCGACAGCTCCATAAAGGTGGAGGCTTCCACCATGTCGGCCGTGATGCGCTTGCTTTCCAGGGCCAGCCGGTGGGCAGCCATGACTGCCCCGGGGCAGTGCGGACAACTCAGGGTGATAAACACCTGCAGATGGATGTCCTTGTCCAGGGCTTCTATCCGGGCCTTCAGCTCATCGGGCAACGGTTGCCGGTTGCCGGACACTTCAACCAGAGCTCCTACAAAGGAATTGATCTCATAGCCGGCCGGAATCCCGTAAAAGCGGATCCGGGTGTCTTCCTGATTGGCGTCCAGCAGGGCGATGGCTGGGGTTTTGTCGATGTGATAGGTGGCGACGGCCTCGGTATCCCGATCGTAATCATAGCGCACAAGGGTCAGCCGGGGCGATAGGCTCGCGATTTCTTCCAGAAAGGTCTGGGTGTCGGCGCAGGTTTGGCAACCGTCCTCCCGGGTAAAAAAGGCCAGATATACATCATCTTGCATGTTGCCCAGCAGATCTTTCAGCTGGCCTTTGACTTGTTCATTGAAGAGGCTCATAGTGATAATTGGTGATGAAATGATGGTCAGTGAAAGGAAAAAGGCGAGGTGGTCACCCCTCGGCCTATAAGGAACCTGTCTCTACAGGCTGGGACAGAATGGTCTCAAAATCGGTTGGGTTCAAGTAACGGGGCTCATACGTCACACCCAGCGTTTCCAGATTGGCCACAAAGGCCCGGAGGTGGTTGCGAGATCCCCGCATCAGGTTGCCATAGACAAAGGCAATGTCCTGGTTATCAATGAACTCATTCAAGGCTTCCTGGATATCCAGCAGGTCTATTTCCTCAATGGCGGCCCCTACTCGCAGCGCTGTTTCCAGATCGGCTTCGCCTTGCTCAGTGAGCTCATCATAAAGGGCCTGCAGCTCGGTGTTTTCAAATTCGCCCGGCCCGCGATCCGCGGCCGGATCAGGCAGTTCATAGCGCTGCAACAAGACCAGGATGGCATCGGTATGGGTCTGCTCACTTTGTGAGATGTTGTGAAACACGCTGCGCTCCCAGGTATAGTACAATGCCCGGTATACGTCGCGGGCCAGCTTTTCCTCCTCCCGCATGAAGGCCAGGCTTTCGGCTTCGCCCTCAGCGATTACCTCCATCGGCAAGCCACTGATATGCAGACCCAGGTCTGTCAGGTCTATCCGGGTGAACCCCTGCTCATGCACCTCCAATACCTCTGGAGGCAAAAGGGTTTCCACCTGACAAGCGGTCGCCAGCAGGCTGACGGCAAACAGAAGACTAAGGGTGCGGAGGCTTTTCATGCTATTATAAAATTATAATTTTATAATAGCATGAAA
>RFHL01000291.1 GCA_003696875.1 Bacteroidota bacterium
GCCCTTGACAGGTGCGGAGCGCCGGGGTACTCGGGCGGCCTCTCAAGAGGCGTTGGCCGCAAGCAGCTCTGAGGCCCCCGGCGCCAGGGCCTCCAGCTGCTCCTCAGGGCTCTTGAGGCTGGCCATTGAGCGCTCAGAGATGTAGCGGCGTGAGACCATCCATTCCTCGTGCTCCTCCAGGAGCAGCGCACCCACCAGCCGCTCTAGAGAAGCCCGATCGGGAAAGATCGACACCAGCCTCGTGCGGCGTTTCAGCTCCCGGTTCAGCCGCTCTACCACATTGGTCGAGTGAAGCTTGCTCCGATGGGCCTCAGGAAACTCCAGATAGGTCAGAACCTCATCGGCTCCCTCCAGGCAGTCCGCCGCGTCGTGGTGTCCGGCTTCTCTAAAGAGAGTAGCTACTTTTCGACGCTGGACCCGAGCTTCATCAAGCGTCTCCATCTCGAAGATCATCTTCGTGAGTGCCAGCAGACCCGGCCGCTTCTTCTTTGGGAGACGGCTCCCCAGGTTCCTCAAGAAGTGCACCTTACACCGTTGCCACTTCGCCTCCGGAAGCACCTCACCGATCGCTCGACGCAGGCCCTCGTGGGCGTCGCTGACCACCAGCTTCACTCCATCCAGGCCCCGACGCTTCAGGTCCTTCAGGAAGTCTCCCCACCACGCCTGGTTCTCCGTACGCGCCGTCCTGAAGCCCAGAACCTCTCGACCTCCATCCTCCCTCACACCCAGAGCCACCATCACCGCCACCTTCCGGACCGCATGGTCCTCACGAACATGCTCATATCGGGCATCTACGAACACGTACGGGCACCTCGAAAGCTCACGCTCTCTAAATGCCTTCACCGCTGGGTCCAGCACCTTCACCAGGCGGCTCACCGTGCTCTTCGAGATCGAGTCTACCCCCAGAGCCTGCGCCACCGCTTCAGCACGGCGCGTCGAGACACCCTGTTCGTAGCACTCCACCAGCGCCGTCTGCAGCGCACCATCTGACCGCTCTCGGCTCTTCAAGAAGCTTGGGAAGTAGCTCCCCTCACGGGGGCGTGGGATCTTCAGCTCCGTCGTTCCAAGCCCTGTATCAAACCGACGCCGCCGATACCCGTTGCGATACCCCTGGCGTCCATCACTGCGCTCGTGATACCCCGCCCCCAGCTGCTCGCTGATCTCCCCTTCCATGATCGCTGAGAGCGCGGCCTCGAGCCCTGTCCGCAGCAGCTGCCCCAGGTCCTCCCCTGACATCACGCGCTTCACAAACTCCTCAATATGACGCATGCTTATCTCGGCCATCGCAGGTCCTCCCTCTGACGTGTTGTTGAGTTCTTATGTCAGAGTGGACTCTGCGATGGCCTCCTGCCACCTCTGGCGGATTTACACCACGAGGTGGGACTCTACCTACCTATTGGATGGGTACCATAATCCAGTTGAACTGGGAAAGGTCCGTGCCCTCTTGAGAGGGAACGCCCACCCTCCACAGAGCATTCCGGGGCGTTGATCGCTCGCAACTGCGCTGTTCGAGGGCAGCCCTCTGCGCGATGTGTGCATTTCTTTGCACACTTGGACTCATCAACGCTCATTGGCCGCAGGTCTTCGCCCGTCTCCGTATTCAGCCTCCCGCTACGCTCCCATCAGCCCTCGACAGGGCAGGTCTCACC
>RFHL01000292.1 GCA_003696875.1 Bacteroidota bacterium
CTTCTCGCCTTGCCGCCCTTTCGCTGAAGTCCCGCGTGCTGCTCTATGCGGCCTCCGACCTCCGTCATGGTCCCACCGCTACCGGTAAGTCGGCGGTCCTGGCTGACTACGCGAACCTCGAACTCGTCGCCTACACCGGTGGTGACCGTACCGCCCGCTGGCAAGCGGCTAAAAATGCGGCTGAGGCCGCCCTCAACGAAGGTCAAGGTTACAAGCTCGACCTCAGTGCCCCGGTTTCGCCCGAAGAAGGGACCGCCAACTACCTGTCTGTCGCGATGGGTGGCGGAAGCAGCCAAGGCGATGCCGCTGCGGCCGTGGAACTCATCTTCCAGCGGACCCACACCGCGGAGTATAACCGCGAAAGCAACTGGCCCCTGGGCGGGATTCACTTCGGGATCAACAACGGTCCCAACGGCTACAACAACTGGGCGGGTAACACCCCGATCCAGCAGCTGGTCGACGACTATGAGATGCTGGATGGCTCCCGCTTTGACTGGAACAATCCTGACCATGCCGCTGCGCCCTACAAGGATCGCGATCCCCGCTTCTACGCGACGGTCATGTACGATGGCTCCAACTGGAAGCCCCGTCCTTCCTCCTCAGCCGCGCTTGATCCTGCCAACCAAATCCAGACCGGATACTATGACGACGGCAACGGCGGGATCATCAATGGGATTGATACCCGGGAGTCGCCCATCGAAAACTGGAACGGTAGCCGGACCCACTACTACGTCCGGAAGTTTATCGATCCGGATCCCGCCCTGCCCGACAACCAGTCCAACGCGCAGGTGATTCCCTGGCCCTTTATCCGCTACACCGAGGTGGTCCTCAACTACGTGGAGGCCTGCATCGAACTGGGTGAAGAAGCCGAGGCCCGCGAGTGGCTCAACAAGATTCGCTTCCGCGTAGGGATGCCCGCCATCACCGAGTCGGGCGAGGCCCTTCGGACCCGCTACCGCAACGAGCGCCGCATCGAACTGGCCTACGAGGAGCACCGCTACCACGATGCCCGTCGCTGGATGATTGCCCCCGAGACCCTGGGTCGCGGGATCAAGGCAATCGACATCCAGGCTACCCTCAAGCCCGGAGCGACGCCCCACGTGCCGTATCGCTACGATCCCGAGGTGTATGATTACTCCTACACCCCCGTGGACAATACCGAAAATGAGACCCGCACCTGGAATGACAAGATGTACTACCGGGCGCTCAGCCGCGACGAGATCAACCGGAACGAGTTGCTGGTTCAGAACCCGGGCTACTAATCCGGAGCGTTCCTGACCGGAGACATTACGAGAAATCTATCCCCAACCTTGGGGATAGATTTCTCTTTCTTTTTATTTGTACTATGCGCTATGTACGCCTACTACTGCTGATGCCCATACTGCTGGGGCTTTCCAGCTGTGGGGATACCGAACCTCCGGAGGAAACGCCTCCCACCGGCGAATCTGCCCTGTTCACGCTGCTTCCCCCCGAACAAACGGGGGTCAGTTTTCAAAATAAGCTGACGGAGGGGCTGAACACCAACATTCTCATGTATGAGTACTTCTACAATGGAGGGGGCGTCGCCGCCGGCGACTTTAATGGAGATGGACAGATCGACTTGTATTTCTCGGCCAATATGAGCGAGAACAAACTCTACCTGAATGAGGGGGAGATGCGCTTTCGCGAGGTGACTGAGGCGGCCAGGGTAGGGGGAGAGCCTGGCCCCTGGAAGACCGGCGTGACGGCAGTCGATGTCAATGGCGATCGGCGCCTGGACCTGTACCTCTGCTACTCCGGGGCGCTGCCGGAGGAAAAGCGGGTAAACCAGCTTTTCATCAATCAAGGCAACGATGCCGAGGGCATACCGCAGTTTGAAGACCAGGCCCAGGCCTACGGGCTGGCCAGTACGGCCTACAGCAACCAGGGCTACTTTTTCGACTATGACCGCGACGGGGATCTGGATATGCTGCTGCTCAACCACAACCCCAAGAACCTGCCCATCCTGAATGAAGCCCGCACGGCGCAACTGCTGCGGCAGGATGATCCCCAGCAAGGAATTCGCCTCTTTCAGCAGGAGGCCGGCCGCTTTCGGGATGTGACCCAAGAGGCGGGCATCTCGGGCTCGGCTCTGACATATGGTCTGGGGATCGGCATCGCCGATCTGGATGAGGATGGCTGGCCCGATTTCTACGTGAGCAATGACTACACCGTCCCAGACTATCTGTACCACAACAACGGGGATGGCACGTTTACGAACCAATTACAAGAGCGCATCCGGCACAACAGCCAGTTTTCGATGGGCAATGACGTGGGCGACGTCAACAACGACGGCCTGGCCGACATCATCACCCTGGACATGCTGCCTGAGGACAACCGCCGGCAGAAGCTCCTGATGGCACCGGACAACTACGCCAAGTTTGACCAGAACGTGCGCAATGGCTTTCATTATCAGTACATGCGCAACATGCTGCAGGTCAACAACGGGGATGGCACCTTTAGCGAAATCGGGCAACTGGCGGGCATGTCCAATACCGATTGGAGCTGGTCGGCCCTGCTGGCCGACTACGACAACGACGGCTGGAAAGACCTTTACATCACCAATGGCTACTATCGCGACTACACCAACATGGACTTCATTAAGTACATGAACGCCTATGTGGGTGGGCGCGGCCGCCTGCAGCGGGAAGATGTGCTGGAGCTCATCGAGCATATGCCCGCCTCCAACGTCAACAACTACCTC
>RFHL01000023.1 GCA_003696875.1 Bacteroidota bacterium
CAATGCTTTCCAGGTCAATCAGGTCAGCCTGATGGTGGACCTGGATCCGGCACCCATCACACGCTTGCCCGCAGATTCGGGCTCCTGACGCAGCCAAAACATCCTATCTCCTGATATGGTTATGTATTGAAGGGATTTCTTTGGTAATTGGGTAGCATAGAAGCGCTTGGCATGGTCAGTACTGTTTTTGCACTCTTTTGTGTGCTCCTGGTGGTTTACTTCCTCTTTTCCTCGCGAAAAGAAGTGCCCCTCATGATTCTGCTCCATGCCGGGATACAGTATGGCCTGGCCCTCGTCTTGTGGATGTTTCGTCTGGGGCCCTACCTGTCGGGCATGTTGCTGGGCTTCATGGTTTTGAGTTCCTTTTTGCTCATCTGGGCCCGCAGCCTTACCTACTCCCGGGAGTGGCAGGGCATCCGGATTTTCTTTTCCCTCGCGCAATGGACGGTCCTCCTGGCCCTGGTGATTTTCGCCACGGTCAAATCTCCCTATTATTATCTGGTTCCCTCCTCGACCTGGCACCCCGACGTGCCGGTCCACAGAATGACCATACAGCCCGCCCTCAAGCTAGGCGGCAACATTCTGCTGTTTACGACCTTTTTTCAGGTGATTCTGCATTGGGGACAAAAATGGGACCTGCGCAAGTCCCTGGTGGACCTTGGGCCCATCCTCTTGTATTTTGGGGGCCTGCTGGTGCTGCGCCTGTTGCATGACGCCCAGGCCGCCTTGCCTTTTTCCTGATTAGGGTAAAGGGCCCACTCCTACATATAGCATAAGGAAAGAAAGAGTATATTCGCCAGCAATTGCCGGTCGAAGGATGAGGGGTATCTGAAACAGAAAGGAATGCGCACGATGTGCGCACCTCCCTCATTTAGGACCGGTATTTGCAGTTTCGGCCGCAAAGTCATGCCTTGGCCTCGGGCATTTATCAGGAAAAACACAGTCATTGCAAAGTCGTATGCCATTCTTTAAAGTCCGCCTGTTGCTTCTGTGGAGTCTTAGTGTGATTGGTTGGATTTCGGGTCTGCAGGCTCAGGCCCCCGTCGCCAATTTTTCCGGAAACAACACTACGGCCTGCGCCCCCTTCCCGCTTGTGGTCGGGTTTCAGGACCAATCCACCGGGAATCCCACCAGCTGGCTATGGCAGTTTGGGGATGGGAGTGGCAGCACCAGTACCCTGCAAAATCCCACCTTTATCTACAGCGATCCGGGCTGCTACGATGTGACCTTGATCGTTTCTAATGCCAATGGAGCTGATACCCTGACGCAGCCCTGCTTTGTCGAGATTTTCGCCCAACCGCAGGCCGGGTTTGTGCTGGATGTAAATGATGGTTGCGCACCCCTCACAGTGAGCATTACCGATACCACCATTGCTAACGCAGCCTCTATCACCTCCTGGGCCTATACCCTTACGGGTGGGGCCACCAGCAACCTGCAAAATCCGGTTTTTACCTTCCCGACTGCCCCAGACACACTAAGTGTCTTTCTCACGGTGGTTAACAGCAATGGCTGTCAGAACGTCACCTTTATTCCAGATGCCATCATCGTGCGGGAACCGCCCGTACTGGACTTCACAGTGGATGTCAACTCGGCTTGCAACCCCCCTCTTACCGTCAATTACCAAAACAATTCCATCGGCAATGGGGCGCAAAATCCGGTGTACACCTGGTCCTTTCCAGGGGGCACCGTTCCCGGCGGGGCAGATACCGCCGTCGGGTTCAACCCGCCTCCGGTGACCTATGCTGCCGACGGGCAGTATAGCGCCACCCTTACGGTTGAGTCGGGCAATGGCTGTGCCGATACCCTGACCATTAATGACATCGTGGGCATCGGCGGCGTGACCGCCGCCTTCTCCCTGACCGATTCGGCCATCTGCCTGGGGGATCCCATCACCTTCACCAACCTTTCCACCGGCGGTGTGACCGCCATTGAGTGGGATTTCGGCGAAACACCAGGGGTAGACGGCACCGCCGATGTCGAGACCTATACCTACTCGGCCCCCGGGACCTATACCGTCACCCTGCGCGCCATCAACGCCGCCTGCGGCGATACGCTGGTGCGGCCGGCCTTGATCACCGTAGATCCGGTGCCTACCGCTGACTATACGGTAGACCGCCTGATCGATTGCCAGCCCGGCAATCCCTTCACCTTCACCGATCAGTCCGTGAATGCTGTCGCCTGGGCCTGGGATTTCGGCGATGGGACGACCTCGGCCCAGCAGAATCCCAATCACACCTTTACCTCCTTCGGGGATTTTGATGTGTGTCTGGTCGTAACCAATGCCCTGGGCTGTACCGATACCTTGTGTCAGGCCATTTCTATTGAGCCTCCGAATGTCAACTTTAACCGCAGCCCGGTCGATGGATGTGCACCGCTGCAGGTACAGTTTACTGACGCGAGTACCTCTCCCGTGGATCCTATCATCGGCTGGCAGTGGAATTTTGGTACCGGCGCGGCCGTGCCGCCTACCTCCAATCAGCCCACACAATCGGTGACCTATCCGAATCCGGGCACCTTTGCCGTCACCCTCATTGTGGTGACGCAAAACGGCTGTACCGATACCCTGCGGATCGACAATGCGATCCGGGTGGGGACACCTCCGACCGTGGACTTTACCGCCGACGAGGATACCCTCTGTATCAATCAGCCGGTAACCTTTACCAGCCTGTTTACCAACCCGGATTGGGACTACTACTGGGACTTCCAGTACGAAGCACCGGGCAATTTTGCCCAGATTGATTCTATGCCCACCACCACCTATCCGGATACGGGAACCTACTCTGTGGCGCTGGTGATTGACAACCTGGGGTGTCGGGACACCCTGATTCAGGAAGACCTGATTTGGGTTTCGCCGCCTCTGGCTGACTTTACGGTATCGGATTCCGTGCTCTGTGGCTTACCCGCCACGGTCGCCTTTGGGGATTCTTCCATAGGTCCGGCCGATGTGTACGAATGGTGGATTAATGGGGTCACCTTTTCCAACCAACCCCAGGCCCCCCCCTATAACATCACCGCTCCGGGCGAATACATCTTCTCGCAAATCCTGGTTAATACCATATCGGGGTGTGAGGACACCTTCAGTGTGGTCGTTCGTGCCGGTGATCCACAGGCCAACTTTTCCACCGCCGTCACCTCGGGTTGCCGGGCGCTTACCGTACCCTTTACCAATTCCTCCCAGGATGCCACCAACTATGCCTGGCGGTTCGACCTGGGCGGACCGGGCGGCTCTGGGGCTCTTTCGCCCACCTACACCTACCAAGATACGGGTATCTATACCGTTCGCCTCATCGCTGTAGACAACTTTTCCGGGTGTCGGGACACCCTCATACAGCCTGACCTGATCGAAGTCTTCGGGTCCTACGCGGCCTTTGGTTCGGACATCGTAACCGGCTGTCCGGGCACGACCATACAGTTTGGCGACAGTACCGAGACTTATTTTGGCAATCCCGTAGCCTGGGAGTGGGACTTTGGCGATGGCTCGCCGGTCTCGACCCAACAGAATCCCTCGCACACCTACCCCACGGCAGGCATCTATGACGTCACCCTGCGGGTGACCGACAGCAATGGCTGTACCGACTCCGTCACCTACGCCAATTTTATCGAGATCACCTTCCCGCAGCCCTCCTTCACCGTCAATGACGACAGTACCTGTGCCGGCAATCCGCTGACCTTCACCAATACCTCGACGGGCGTGGGCCTTTCCTTCCTCTGGGACTTTGGCGATGGCCAGACCGATACCCTGGTGAATCCGGTACACGCTTTTGGCGCGCCGGGCGGCTACGATGTCAGCCTGGTTGCCACCGACATCAACGGCTGCGTGGACAGCATTCAGGTGCCGGACTTCATCTTTATCGAGGAATTCGAGGCGAATTTCGGGGGTGATCCCATCGTGGGGATCTGCCCGCCGCTGAATACGCAGTTTGCCGACTCGACCATCGGCAATGTGACCGGGTGGAACTGGACCTTCGGGGATGGCTTTGGCTTCAGCTTTTTGCAAAATCCCGCCAATGTCTACCTCACGCCCGGTACCTTCACCGTGACGCTGATCGCCACCCACGAAGATGGCTGTCAGGATACCCTGGTACGGCCCGATTACGTCTTCGTGGCGGGTCCCAACGGGGCCTACGATGTGCAGCCCGACCAGGTGTGCCTGGGCGACAGCATCTCCATCACGGCGATCACCTCCGGGGCTACCTGTGCCGCCTTTGACTTTCGGGATGGTGTGGTAAACGATACCTGTGGATTGTCAGGAGGAATTGATACGGTGATTGTCAATCATCTGTATACCGGTCCGGATACCTACGCACCCCTGATTGTCCTGGAAGATGCCCAGGGCTGTGTCTTTACCCTGAGCGGTCAGGATAGCACGACCGTCTTTTCCCTGCCGGATGCGGCGATTGCGCCGCTGGATTCCGTAGGCTGTTCAGAATTTGAGGTGCCCTTTACCGATGCGTCCACCCCCGGTGACAGTGCCATTAACCAATGGCTATGGGTGTTTGGAGACGGTGATTCTTCGGCTTTTCAAAATCCGGTGCATACCTATGTGGGAGACTCGCTCTTCAATGTAAGTCTGTATGTCCAGGACGTAAACGGCTGCGTGGATAGCGCTTTTACCACCGTTACGGTGTACGAAGGAACCATCCCGGACTTCATTGCCCTGGACACTCTGGGGTGTGCGCCCTTCGTGGCCGAATTTTCTGACTTGTCCTCCAACTTCCCGCCCTCTGCCTGGACGTGGATTTTTGGAGACGGGGACACCCTGACTGGCGTATCCAGCCCCACCCACACCTATCAAAACGACGGCCTGTATACCGTCACCCTGATTGTGTCGGACAACCTCGGTTGTTCGGATACGCTCATCAAGGAGGACTACATCAACCTGCGGCATCCGGAAGCACGGTTGTATTCGGATGTGACCACGGGTTGTAACCCGCTGACCATTACCTTCCATGCCGATAGCTCCATTTTTGACGGTAGTCTGGTGGAGCACGAGTGGTGCCTCACCGATTTGGGGACGGGGCAAACCACCTGTGAGATCACGGCGGGAGACGTGACCGACTTACCGGTAGAGTTTCTGGAATCCGGGACCTACCAGATGGTCTTGACGGTCACCGATGCCGAGGGCTGTTCGGGTACGTCTGATCCGCTCCTGCTGGATATCACCGCGAGGGTCATACCTGACCCGCTGGAGATGCGCAACGTATCGGTGGTCGACGCGCAAAGCGTCGAGGTGAGCTGGGCGGCCTATCCTGGCACCGACTTCAATGAGTATGCCATCTACCGGGTAAATGGCCCGAGTCCGGGCCTGGTGGGGACCATCACCGATCAGGCGATCACCACCTTTGTCGAGACCAATCCGGCCCTGAATGCCGAAACGCAGTCCTATTGTTACAAGGTGCTGGTACAGAACACCTGCGAAGAGTACTCGCTCCTGGAGGATACCGAGGAACATTGTACCGTTGATCTGGAGACAGCCCCGGCCTTAGATGCCATCGACCTGAGCTGGAGCGCCTATGTGGGCTATACGGTCGATCAGTACGAAATTTACCGAGCCAATACGTATGATCCTACGGTGCCCCCACAGCAGATTGGCGTGGTGCCAGGCAATGTGCGGACCTTCACCGATTTCGAGACCTTCTGTTACGACTCCATCTCTTACCGGGTCCGGGCCGTAGGCCTGGGCGGCCCCGATCAGCTGTCGTGGAGTGACATAGACGCCAATGCTCCCAACCACCCGCTCCCGGTCGAGACGACCGATGTGATCAGTGCTTCGGTCGTGGCTGACTCCTTCGTCACCGTGGATTGGACCGAGTACGCGGGCTATCTCCCCGATCAATACATCGTCCTGAAATCTGAAGGGGGAGTCAGCTGGGACACCCTTGGCTTCTTCCCGCTCAGTACCCGAAGTCTGATCGATACAGCCGTGAATGTGGACCGGACCAGCTACTTCTACGAAGTTATCGCCCTGGATCAGTGTGGAGATTACTCCGCCCAAGGTCTGTACGGGAAGACGATTCTGCTGCAGGCGGGCCTGGATGCTACCGGTCGCATCCCGCAGCTGAACTGGTCGGCTTACGAGCAGTGGGGCCTGGGCGTACTGAATTATCAGGTCGAGGTACTCAATGAACAGACCGGGGCCTGGCAGGCCGTGGATCAGGTAGGCGCCGGTACCCGGCGCTTTGCGGACAACCTCAGCCAACTGGTCCAGCCGACCTGGTGCTACCGCATCCGGGCCTTTGAGGCCGCCGGCAACGGCGCTGAGGCCTTGTCCAATGAGGCATGTGTCACCTTTGGCCCTCAGCTATTCGTTCCCAATGCCTTCTCCCCCAACAACGATGGCCATAACGATCGCTTTGAGCTCTATGCCCCCAATCTGGCCTCGGCCGAGTTGTCCATTTTCAATCGCTGGGGGCAGATGATTTATCAGACCTTTAATCTGGACGACCCCTGGGATGGTACCTTCAAAGGGTCTCCGGTTCCAGAGGGAGTGTATGTCTTTGTGGTACGAGGGACAGGCGTGGATGGAACCCCCGTCGCACGTCAGGGTACTGTCACCCTGTTCCGCTGATAAGAAAAGGCCCACCTGGGCGTTATGTTGATAGCCGGAAGGGGAGCTTTGCCTGGATAGGCAAAGCTCCTCTGGCTTTTGGGGAGATGTCCCAAAAGGGGCATCAGTGGGCGTGGAGAAACGATTTTTTTCCAGTCAATCTTTTTCAGTGGAAAATACCTATCTTGATGCTGAATTTTGGGCCTTTCACGAATGATATCATGCGTACCTTTTGGAAATTATTCTGGGTGCTGGGGCTTCCCTTTGTCTTAGCGAGTTCGGCTTTCGGGCAGGACTTCCTTTACATCAAAGACGGCAGCCGCCTGGAATGTAAGATATCCTCGACCACCGGGCAGGCCATCCGATACAAGATTGCCCAAAACCCCAATGGTCCGGATTACCTGTTGCCAAAGAAGAAATTGTTGATGTGGTTTTATGCCGACGGGACCATCGCCGTACTGGACGAGTCACAGCCGGAAAGCACCCGGCAATTTGACCCGGGAACAGGTGCCTACGACCGCATCCTGCTGGCTGACAATGAACTATCTTTCGTGACCATCCTGTCCTTGGACGAGGCGCAGATTGAATTTCGGAAGGCGAGTCTCCCCAACGGACCGGCCTATACCCGGCCGGTAAGCGACTTGCTGCTCGTCGTGCGCAAGGACGGCTCGCATGAGCTGTATGCAGAGGCTTCCCGGGTAGCCAATGCCCTCAAGAATGCGCGCATCCAGGTGGAGGTGCCCTCTCCCGCTCGGGAACCCGAGCCGAATCCCCAACCCACCCAACCGACCGAGGTGGTGGAGTGGAATGTTACGGAAGAAGATCCGCCCCTACCCGCCGGAGAAGATCCCGGCGAGCCTCCGCAAATGGAGGAGGTGCCCCTTGTGGTACAGCCTGAGCCAGAACCCAAGCTTGATCCCAATTCGAGTCAAACCCTCGAAGTAGACGTAGAAGAATTTAGCGCCAAGGCGCTAGATAAGGTGCGGAGCCTGGGCAACTACTTTCAGATTATTGCCGACAAGGAGACCCCCTGGCAAGAGGCCAACGACGCCATTGAGCTGGCGATAGAGCTTTTTCTGAGTGAAGAATCTCAGGTAGAGGTCTCCAGTACCAACTCGCCTGAAAAACGAAGCTATTCCATCCGGCGTTATCTCTCGCGCCTGAAACTCCTTCAGTACGATCAGGTCGAGATCACCTGGTCCGAGATCAACTATGTCAGCAACCTGCGCAAAGGCAATGACGGCAACTACTATGGGGTGATTTCTTTCCTGCAAAAGTTCACCGGCTACCGGGACGGTCGCCCGGTCTACTCCGACCTGACCCGCAAAAACATCGAAGTGGTGCTGAAAGGAATTTCCAAAGAAACCCTTTCCGGGACGACTGAAGAAACCTGGGATGTATTTCTTTCTGACATAGGCGTCATCAATACGAGGAGCAACTAGCTATGCGGATAGGTACGATCGCGTTCTTCCTTTTTCTAGGTCTGGCCGGGGGGCGTTTGTGGGGGCAGCACATATCCTTGACGGAGGAGCAGAATTACCTGCTTGAAGTCAAGCAGGTAGATGAATTTATCGACCGTTTTAACTTTGATCGGAATACGCTGGTAATTCGCTACCTGAGCGAGCATTTTCCCGCCCAGGTTCTGAGTCGTCAGGATCTGGTGCTCTCTCTCTTTAACCACGGGCAGCACCATTGGGACACCGTCATGGTGCGGGCCTTTGTCAAGCAGGTGACCCAGCCCGATGATCCGGTCTACCTGAGCTTCTATGACGAAGACTGGTATGCGGAGCTCGCCTGCGATGTGATGTACCGGGACGCGCCGCGCAAGGCGACGCTCATTATGCAGGTGCAGCAGGATAAGCAAGGCGGGGCCAGCTGGGTGGTACGGGCAGTAAAGGCCAACTTTCTGGACGAGCTCCCCGACTCGGGGAGCGAAGATCAGGTAGTTCTCAATCCCATGAGCCATGGCACCGACTTCATGGGCTTGCGCCGGGTGTTGAGCGATCCCGACAACCTGCGCAACATCGTCTTCAGCGAGTTCGCTCCGGAATCGATGTCCCTGTTTATGCACGAGCTCCGCAATGGCAACCTCGTGTTTCGGCAAGTCAACGACATCTCCTACCATTTTTTGCAGGTGCCGGGCTGGAGGTTTACCCTGCGCCGCTACCTGCGCAACAGCCACAATTCCGGGTGGCTGATTGATGAGTTAAGGCGAGCGACCGAGCCTCAAAAGGCTCAATTTCGCCACCAACAGCTCAACTTACGTTAAGTCTTTTCCCCAATCCGGACCTAATGAATCCACTGCTTCGTATCTGTTGTTTCCTGCTCTTTCTCACCATGCTGGGACAAGCCCCGGCTCAGGAAGAAATCACCAATCGCGACAAGGCCGACATCTCTTCCCGGGCCAGCATGCTGGTGCGGGAGCTGGAGCAGCTATACAACTTCATTACCAATTCCGATATGTTCGACTCGGAGATTGAGACGATCATCAAGGGAAGCTTTACCAAAGGGAGCAGCAATCAAATTTTTTACGACCGGGAGGTCATCGTTGAAAATGATCTGGATCCAGCTTTCAAGCCGGGTGCCACGCCCGTAGACCTGGAGGTCTGGCGGTACCTGAAGGAACTCGACCTCAATTACACCAAAAGCGAAGACTTCACGGTACATTTCGAAAATGTCAAGGTTTCCCGGGTCTATGAAGGCGGGACCTACCCCTTTGTGCAGGTCTACTTTGAGCGTGTCTTTGAAGGCAAGCACAAGCAATACAACCAGCCCTACGCCACGGTGCCCCGGGTGGCCCTGGTGCGGGCCGATCGCCTGGACAAGCAGTGGGAGGTCCACATTGCGGCGATAGTCTTTTTTGATCCGGATCAGCCGATTCAGGAGGAAACCTACGAGGTTGAGTTGCCGCCCGAGCTGGAAAGCATGCTGGTGGACTCCAACAGCACCGTTGCTGCCCGGCTGCAAATGCAGCAAGAGTGGGAGCGGCAGCAGGAGGCACAGCGCAAGCTGATGAATGAATTTAAGGAAGATATGCGCCGGCTGGTGGAGAAGGAAGAAGAAGAAAAGCGGGCGGTAAGCCAGCGTTTTATCCAGCAGGGCGATGCCGCCCTGGCCGAGGGGGACTTTGAGAGCGCCCTCGCCGCCTACCGCGAGGCCAAGGCCATTAATCCCTACGATACCGAAGCATTTATCAAGATCCGGCAGGTCCTTGATGCCAAAGCCACCGACTCCCTGCGCCTGGCGCAGGCAGAGGATCGCTTTCAGGACCTCCTTAAGCGGGGCGACTTTGCCTATCGCATCCGGGACTATGAGCAGGCACTGGGATATTACCGCGAAGCGGAAGCCTTGCGACCTCAGGTCGACAGTGTGGTGGAGCGCCTGCGGGAGATCGAACGGGTAGACATCAAACTCAAGGAGCTGGCCGCTAGTTACCGCCAAGGCGACTACAATGGAGCCGTCCGGGACTTTTCCCGGGCCCTCAAGGATGATCCCAATAACCCTGACCTGCTGGTATGGCGAGCCCGTTGCTACGAAATGGCCGGCAAGGCGTCCAAGGCCGCCGATGATTATTCGGAGGCGCTTGAGGCCTATGACGAGTACCATTTTGCCTATCTCCAGCGCGGAATCATTCGCGAGGCCGAGGGCGACCTGATCCCCGCCGAGGCCGACTACAGCCGGGCGCTGTCCCTGCGCCGGACCGATCCGGACTTGTATGCCCGGCGGGCCCGCCTTAGGCTTAGGCTGAAAAACACGGCCGGGGCCATCGCAGATTATTCGATGGCGATCCAGCAGCGCCCTACGGATGCCGATCTGTACTATGCCCGTGGGCTCATCTATCGGGACCTGAATAAGTGGGACGAAGCCCTTGATGACTTTAGCAGCGCGGTCAGTGTAAACCCCGGCCTGGCCGATGCCTGGTACGAGCGGGGCCTGATCTACCATCGACGTGGTGCCATCCCCGAGGCGGGAGGTGATTTTGCCAAGGCCAAGGCGGCCGGCCTGGAGGCCAATAAGTGGAGCGAGGTAGAGCGCCTGGCCTTTGATGAATATGAGGCAGCGCAAAAAGCCATGAACGAGGGAGATCTGCCCACGGCTATGCGCTCCTACACCCGGGCCATCACCTTGCGACCGGGCTACTATGAGGCCTGGTATGGCCGGGCCGAGACCCAGGCCGCGAGTGGCAACCGCTATGGCGCCCTTGAGGACCTCACCGAGGCCATTGAGCAAAACAACCAGTATTTCCAGGCCTTTCACCGGCGAGGAGAAATACAGGCCAGCCTGAACCATCACGAGGCCGCGGTGGAGGACTTCCGGGCGGCATTGGCGATCAATGGACAGTTGCTGCCCGCCCATCTGGCCCTCGCTCAGTCACTTACAGCGCTGGGCGAACTGAAAGAGGCTCACCTGGCCTATGAAAAGGCCTGGGTACTCAACGATGAAATGCCCCAAACTTACTATGCCGCGGGCTTGCTGCAAATGAGGCTTCGGGCTTATTCCCTGGCGGTTCTGGACTTTGAGCGGGCCATCAAGGAGGACAAAACCATGGCCATGGCCTATTACCAACGGGGCTTGGCTTACCATGAGCTCAAGCAATTCAATACGGCTGTCAAAGATCAATCCAAAGCCATCCAATACCAATCGACCTATCCGGAGGCTTACCTGGCCCGGGCCCGGGCCCAGGTGGCGCTGGGCAGGGCCAAGAAGGCCACTCCGGATTATGCCATAGCGATCCGGCAACGGGCCGAACCTTTGTCGCAGGTCTACATGGAGAAAGCCCAGGCCCACGTGGCGCTGGAGGAGCCCGGCCCGGCCCTGGAGGCCTGGGAGCAAGCCATCCAACTGGCCGATAGCCTCAAGAACCTTGATCTTTACCTGAAGATGGGAAATGCCGGCCTTGACGCCGAGGCCTGGGCCAAGGCCCAGACTTGGTTTGAAGCAGCTCAATCGCTGGCTCCTGAGGAGCCTTCAGGGCTCTATGGCCTGGCTTGTGCCCTGGCCAATCAGGGGCAGTCTGAGCCGGCTGTCGCCTTCTTGGAGCAAGCCCTTGCCTCCGGCAAGTACACCAAAGATCAGCTTTGGAAAGATAAGCGTTTGAAGGTGCTGAAGAAGTTTCCTCCCTTTAAATCGCTGGTGAAAGCCTAGCAGGGGGCCTCCCGGGGCTGACCAAAAGGGGAACATCAGGTGTTGCAAAAGAAGACCGGTTCCGACTACTTTTGACCAATCAATGGTACCCTCTGGAAAGACTACGTTTTCCTGCATGCTGAAAATAGCCAATGCCACAGAAGAGGGTTGAAAAGGCCGCACACCCGATGGGGACCCCGTCAAGTTCGATAGCTTTTTGCCAGATGCTTTCTGAAAAGGGATGCCGGAGATTTCGGCTTTCGGGTTGGCTTAGGTGCGCAGGTATGCTCTGTTTCCTGGGAATATTGCTGGCGGGAGGGCCACAACCACTGCCTGCCCAGCGCCTCCAGCCGGGCTACATCGTTTCACATATGGGCGATACCACCCGGGGCTTCGTCCAGCCGGGAAACCCCTTTCGCAACCAGCGGCAGATTCGCTTTCTGGACCGTTATGGGGTCAAGGCTATTTATACCCCGGCCCGGCTCAAGGCCTACGGATATGGCGAAAAGGCGTATGTAGCGCTGCCCACCCCTTTTTATTACTCAGGCTTTCTGAGTGATACGGTCATCTTCATTCTTCGCCGGATCGAGGGACCGGCTTCGCTCTATCGCTTTTATGCCCGGCGCTCGGTCTTCACCTTGCAGCGTGGACCCGCCTATTTCGAATTGGTAGAAATGCCCGACGGCAGTCTGCATGAGGTCAGCCTGACCTTCAAGTGGCGGCGCATTGCCGAGGCCTTCAACACCTATCCCGAACTGGCCGATGCCATTCGCAATGGACTCTACAAGCCTGAAGATATGGGCGAAATTGTGGAAACCTTCAACACCTGGTTCCGCCAGCAAGCGGAACGGGAGTAACTATTCGCCCGGAAACATCATCTCTCCCGATCGGATTTCCAGAGGCAGGCGATTCTCCGCAGGCGGGAGGGGGCATACATAGCGGCTGCTATAGACGCAGTAGGGGTTGTAGGCTGTGTTGAAGTCGAGGATCAGCGGGGTCGTGTTGGGAACATCCAGATAGCGCCCCCCTCCGTAGGTCGAGACGCCCGAGGTCAGATCCTGGAAGGGAATGAAGAGTTCGTTTTTGCCCGGTTCCAGATAGCGAAAGGCCCTCAGGGCATAAGTGCCCCCCTGTAAGGAGAAGGTTACCTTTCCCGCCTCAACTACCTGATAATCTGTTCCCTGGGTGGTCATGAGGGTGAGGGTGTCGGGCTGTACGTCAGGAATAAGCTGAGCTTCCAGCCGGTAAACCGGCGAAATTGGAAAGTACCGCAGCCCTTCAAAATCCTCCTTGGCTTCCCGGTCTATAGGACTCTCGGGACTGTTTTTGAATTGAAAATCTTTTTGCGCCCGCTTCTGTGCCAGCTTGGTCTCGTACTGGGTCGGGTTGCTGGCCAGTTGGGTATAGATGATGATGGCCAGAAAAATGGCGCCCACCGTGGCGATCAGGTAGGCGCTGTTGCGGCGGTTGTTGAGATCGGCAAGTTTCACGTGGGAGAAAATGAGGCCCGCGGATAAAAAAAAATCCCCAGCGAGACGCGGGGGATTGAGGTGTGGGAACTACTGGACTCGAACCAGTGACCCCCTGCTTGTAAGGCAGGTGCTCTGAACCAACTGAGCTAAGCTCCCGTTTAAAGAACCATTGCCGATTTTTCGGCTGTGCAAAGGTAGGAGGAGGCAGGGATTCC
>RFHL01000293.1 GCA_003696875.1 Bacteroidota bacterium
AAACACCCCCACCTCCACAAAGGGAAGGCAGGGGCTCGGGGGGAATTCATGGGGATTCGTGTCGTAGGGACGGGCGGTATGCTGGGAGCAAGTATCAGAAAGGAACTCGAGCGATCCATCCCCGAAACCGGGGAGAAATGGTCCCAAAATGGGGAATTCCTTGCTGTGGATGTCTTTTTGGGGCAAAGAAGGTAGCTTATCGGGCGTTTCTCCTCTTTTCCCTTAAAAAGCCCCATGCGTATCCTTCTCCTCAGTCTTGGCTTCCTCTGGCTGTGGCCCGCCGCTCCCGCGCAGGAGCGCGTGCAGTGGTTTGCCGATGCCCGCTTCGGGATGTTTATCCATTTTGGCCTCTACAGCATCCCCGCCGGGGTATGGGAGGGCGAAATCATGGGCCGCAACATGTACGCCGAGTGGATCCAAAAGCAGGGCAACTGGCCCTTTGGCATCTCCGACGCCGAGTATCAGGCGCTGGCAGCACAGTTTAACCCCACGGCCTTCGATGCCGACGCCTGGGTGCGCGAGGCCAAGCTTGCGGGCATGGAGTATCTGGTCATTACCGCCAAGCATCACGATGGCTTTGCCCTCTGGCCCAGCGAGGTCTCCGACTTCGACATCGTGGATGCAACCCCCTTCAAGCGCGACCTGCTGGGCGAGCTCAAGGCCGCCTGCGATCGCCACGGCCTGCGACTGGGCTTCTACTATTCGCATTGGCTGGACTGGGAACATCCCGGCGGGGCCCGCCCGCCGGCAGAGGACTTTCACAGCGAGCCCCGGCCCATACAGCCTACCGAAGCGGCCTTTCAGCAGTACTGGGAGGAAAAATGCCTACCGCAGGTCGAGGAGCTGATGACCCGCTATCAGCCCGATCTGATGTGGTTTGACACCTGGCGGGAGAGTACGCACCTGACCGAGGCCCGTGTGGATGAGCTCATTGCGCTGGTAAGGAGACTGGATCCGCGCTGCCTGGTCAACAGCCGCATCAACGCCGGCGACCCGGCCATCGGGGACAAGGTGGACTTCCTGTCCATGGGGGACAATTCCTTTCCGGACGAGCTGATCGTCAAGCCCTGGGAGACCTCGGCAACCATGAACAAGTCCTGGGGC
>RFHL01000294.1 GCA_003696875.1 Bacteroidota bacterium
ATCTTGTTCTGATGCCGCTGCCACCGGATGACCTGCTGAGGGCGGGTCTTCATCCCGGCTCCTCCAAAGGTGAGCCCGTCGATGGTGCCAGACATCCGGCTCACGATCAAAATTTCCTGCTCCAGGAGGGTGTCGGGCAGCTCAAAAAAGTAATCCTCGCCGACGAGGTAGACGTTAAACAGGCCGGAGTCGGCCAGCGTGGGGTTTTTGATCACCGAGTCAAACACCGCCAGGGTGTCGGCTTTTTCGCCCTGGTCTTTCTTGCCTTGTGCCCGCAGAGACAGGCCGCCCCATCCTAATAGTAGGAGTAGTAGAATCGAAAGTCGAACTTTCATGGATACAGCGTTAAGTGACGAATGTCGATGTTACACCATCGGAAACGCGCAAAGGTAGGGGAAATGTTTAAAAAAGACGAAATGCCGGAATTGCCAAAGCATATAAACCCTTTGGGTTACCGTGACCGGTGCGGTCGGGTTGGAACCAAACCTATACGGCCCCTTTCAGCCAGGTGGCGTCAGGTCTGGTTAGAAGCCTGGCGTTTTGATAGGCCCACGCCAAAGGCAGCACCGTTTGAGGGCGGTAGGCAGCTCCCTCTTTGGCCAGCACGAGGGCGAGGTCGGGGATCTTTTGCTGGCGCAAGGCCAGCGGCAGCAGCAGCTGTATACGGCCCTGATAGTACTGCGGCACCGCCTGCCGGTAATCCCGGTTCACCTCTCGGATGGCTTCCTGCAGCGCCACGTTCAGGCTACGGGTTTGTTCCGGAGGGGCCAGCCGCTGGAAGGAGACCGGAAAGCGGTGCAGACGCTCCTTGAGGATATGGTCAAAGTCTGGCAGTAGCGGGCAGCGGGAATCAAACACGAGGTCGGCCGGCTCCGTTGCAAATGCGGCCAGAGCGGGGCGATGTGGCAGGTCAGCCGTCCAGGCATCGTTTTCGGGTCCATAATGATGCAGGCGCCAGGGCGGCGAGGGGAGATAGCCGGGCATCTGCCGGGGATTGGGGGTCAGAAAGGCATAGATTTCTTCTGCCTCTGTCGTCAGCAGGCCGGTGTTAAAAATGGCCCGGGCAGGCCTGCCCGGCGGGTTGACCAGCAAAACCTTGCCCTCGGCTTCCAGGCGGGCAAAGGTATGCCGCAGGTAGCTGCGCAGGAATGGCAGGTCGGTGTCGGCGGCGGCGAAGGCCCACGGTTCAGGTTGAGCCAATCCGGCCAGGCGGGCCCAGTTGCGCGGGCCTCCCAGGTAAGCAAATCGGTCCAGTGGTGGGCGGTTATCGCTCAGGACCACTTCCGCTGCCTGTTGGCGGTCGGGGGCCAGCGGGCTGAATTCCACTCTGTCTCCGGTCTTCAGCCTGTCATTGCCTAACAGGTCCTCGGACCGAAAGAACCATTCAGAATCCTCCTTGGGGCGTCGAATGTATCCGCGATCGCCCTCCAGGCGACTGAGTTCGCCACACAACCGGGGGCTCACCCGGCGCACCTTGCGGGCTTTCGGTCCTTTGGGACTCTGCCCCAGCTCAAAGTGGACCAGCTCATTGGGCAGGAGAATGCGGGCGGGCTCGGCAACGTCAGAGTAGTGGACAAAGACGCCCTCCGGTATCCGGTCGGTCCGGATACGGCCAAAACCCCGTCGGATGTCAAAATAGGCTACGCTGCCAAGTTCCATTGCCATACACCTTGATCACCCTGCCAAGGTAGCAGAAGCGATAACGCGCCTCAAGGCATCCCGGGTGAATCGCAGAATCACCGACCCCGGGGGGGATTTCCCAGCCCTGAGCCGGACCCTTTCGGGAACGGTCATATAGGATGAAGGACCAAAAGGAAAGGGAGAGAATTCTGGAGAGGAAGTCGAATTGAAGGAAGGACTATTGGCATATTTGCAAATAGGAGCAATATTTTTTGGCTTTCTTAAAATTATTTTCCCCATCTCGTTGCGGAGAATGAATTTTTTCTTTACAATTGTAAAGCTATTGATTGTAATTAGATCACTATTGTATTTGGCTGCTATACTTGCGGACTGTCTGGTGCGAAAAAATGATCCTCTCTGGACATTTGGGGGGATCTGTTTGGCCTAGGCGGGATATTGGATTGCTTTTTCGTCTTATCTTTAACCAATTACCTGATGAAAAACTTCATCTACGCAATGTTTGTGGTCTTTTTTGCCGCATTGGCGCCGAGCCAGGTCCGGGCCCAGGAAACAGCTTCTTTTACCGTATCGCTCAATCAGGACGTCTTTTTCGGGTTTTATCCTACGGTGGCGGGCAGCTATGCCTTGAGCGATCAGCTGGACCTGTCGTTTTATGGCATTTTTTGGACAACTCCCAGCTTCGGCACCGGAGGAGGTGGGGGCCTGTGGACAGAGTTTGGCGCTGGAGTCAGTTTTGACGCGGGGCCCCTGACCATCACCCCCCAAGTGGGGATCCTAAACGGGAAACTTCTGTCCAATGGGGAATTTGGGCGGTTTTTTGATGGGGTGGTTCCCAATCTGACCGTGGACCTCAGCCAAGGACGTCTGGAGGGGCAATTGTACTTCGGGTACTACAAGTCCATCACGCCTGGGCAGATGATGTCGCCCGATACCGAGACCCTGGTCCCGGTTAGCAGCACCAATGATTTCATCCACTATTGGGCCAATCTCGGCTATGGTCTGAGCCCGGTCCTGTCCGCTGGTGCCCACTGGGAGCACCTCTACTTTGCTCCGGCCAATATTGATGCCGCCGCCTTCACCCCTGATACCGAACCTGTTGCAGCCGATCTCTATCGCTGGGTGGGACCATATGTTCAGCTGAGCCACCCCGATGGCCACAGCCTGCGCTTCGTCGCCGGGGCGGTACTGGGAGAAGCCGATGCCTCTTTCTACAAAATGACCGCCGCATTTAGTTTCTAGGCCTGTATACCTAACCATATTGTTGTCAGGCCAGCTCTCTTGAGCTGGCCTGCTTCATTGGACCCCTCTTGGCATGACAACCGCTGTCAGCAGCGGTTTTGGCTCTTGCGCTCGCCAGCCCAAAATCGTAGCTTTCGATCTGTTTGGCCCTTCCTTTTCGTCCGGA
>RFHL01000295.1 GCA_003696875.1 Bacteroidota bacterium
CCAAAAGCATCTTCAGGACAGGACTCGACCTCATCAGACACAAACTGCTCACCAACAAGGACTTGCATGACGAAATTAAACTTTTGTCCGGTACTTAGGTCCGCTACATTATCTCAGAGGATAAGCATTTTCGTGAGCTGGATTCCATAGTGTTTCCCAAGGTGGAGGTCATGGGCTTAGAGGCTTTTTTTCTGAGCTTGGGAATGGGTGAGAGGTTTCGTCTTTTATTTGGGTCCCGCTCCCTTCAAGTCCGGAAAAAACCATACAAGCGCTGCGGCGTCCGGAAAAACAAATCCTCCACACAAGCCTCCAATCCTTTTTCCTGCAAAAAAACCGGGATCTGCTCCACCAGCCAGGTCAGGCCGGGCGCACCACCGTAGGTCTGCCAATAGACATTCTTGGCCATGTCCATCCCCAGGGTGATGCGGTCGGCATAGGCAGGCAGCAGTTGCTCCAGCAAATGAAAGGTAACATTGGGCTGGCCCTTCAGTTCCCAGCGAAAGGCCGAGTCGTACTCGACCCGCACCCCCACATCCATCACCGCGCGGTGATAATCCGGGTCTGGCTGCCGATCCACATGCGAGAGCACCACATGCTCCAGTTTGGCCCCCAGGCGATCAAACATCCGGGCCTGCTCCAGGGCCTGCCGCCCAAAGTTGGTATGGGTGAGGATGGGGGCACCCGTCTGCAGGTGGGCATTGACCACGGCCCGAAAGATTTTTTCCTGATGAGGCGTGATGGGTTCGTCGCCGGTGGCGAGCTTGATCATCCCCGCCCGATGGGGCGTGCGGTCGACATACGGTCCGCCGTAATCATATCGGTCGATGCCTTCTTCGATATCCGCCACAAAAAGCGCGGTGAGTTGGTCCTCAGTATAGGTATAGCGCCAGTGGTTGTGCGGATAATAGATTTCGAGGTGAATACCCGTCGGGACGATGATGTGCACCCCGCTGCGACGACTGACTTCGGCGAGTTTGAGCACGTTACGCCCGCAATTGGCGGGCATGGTGTCCACCACCGTGCGACCTCCGGCGGCATAGAGGGCCGCGAGTTCGGCGCTCACCTTGTCCACATCATTCAGCAAAAACTCCGGATGGGCAGCCGTGACATAGCTATCCTCAATGATGATGTGCTCATGGGCATAGGTGAGGCCCATGTCAGCAGTGGGCCGATCGCCCAGGGCCGTGCGGAAGAAGGGGTTCATGGGGAGAGAGAGGTCAGAAGTCAGAGGTCAAAAGTCAAAAGTCAAAAGTCAGAAGTCAGACTTGCCCTGAGCTGTGTCGAAGGGAGTCAGAGAAGAGACCGTAGGTACGCCCGCTATGCTGCCCCGCTGGCGGGGCGCGGCGCGGGTATGCCCCGCGCCGGGGGTAGAATGGGCTGCACACCGGACGGCGTCCGGCGTGAGCGGCAGGTTGGAGCGGCGTTGCCGCGGGCATTCGGGTAATTCGTA
>RFHL01000296.1 GCA_003696875.1 Bacteroidota bacterium
AGTCCCATAGTTGTCCAACTTTCCATGGAAACAAACTTATTACCCTGATTTCGAGGATATTTTATGGATTAAAATGAATGGGTGTTGAGTTTGTGGCGCAAAGAGATCGGTCAGGGGATTATGCCTTTCCTGGGGGGGATAAAAAACAACAGCAAAAATAATTTTTTCCTTACGAGGCGCCCACAGGCGCCACTTGGGTGATGACGGGATTCTTTTGAGGGAGACGGATGAGAAAGCGGGTCCCTTTCCCGAGATTGGACTCCACCCAGATGTGGCCATTCATGCGCTCCACGATGCGCCGGCAGACCGCCAGGCCGATGCCATTGCCGCTGTAGGTGCGCCGGTCATTGAGAAATTTGAAAATGGAGAAGATTTGCTCGTGGTAACGCGGCTCGATCCCGATGCCATTGTCTTCAATGGAGATGACCCAATGGGCTTTTTCCTCCGTCACAGCGATGGAGACGACCTTCTTCTCGGCTTGGTTGAACTTGAGGCCATTTTCGATCAGGTTCTGGAAGAGCTGGGTGAGCTGAGCCTGTTGCCCGTGAACGATAGGCAGGTCACTGCGCACGACGATGGCGTCCTGCCCGGCCCGTAGCTGGCCCGAGAGGTTTTCGGTGACCTTATGGATCACCTGCTTCAGGTCCACCGCATCAAAGGTGATTTCGGCCTGCCCCAGGCGGGCATATTCCAGCACCCCATTGATGAGTTCCGTCATGCTGATCGTATTGGACACGATCAGGTCCAGGTATTCCCGGCCACTCTCGTCGAGTTTGTCGAGATACCTTTTCTGGAGGAGCTGGGCAAAGCCGGAAATAGAACGCAGGGGGCTCTTCAGATCATGAGAGACGGAGAAGGCAAATTGCTCCAGATCGGCGACCTTGGCCTCCAGGGCGTGCTGCACCCGCTTCATGTCATTTACCAGCTGAATGAGAAGGATCCCCCCTTCAGGCTTACCCTTTTCATCCAAGATGGGCATGGTCTGAGAAATGAAAAAATCGTCATCCCAGGAGAGTTCCTGGGTGACCGGGCGCTTGGCCAGGGCCGCATGACAGGCGTCGACCACTTTTTCGGCGATGGGTTTTGGAAAGGAATCGGTGATGGTTTTGCCGACCTTCAATCGGGTAGAAATCGCCCCTTCGGCAAAGGAAATGCGAAGGGCTTCATCAAAGACCACCACAAAACTGTCCGGGATATTGCGGGCGATGAGGGCGCTGAGTTCTTCGTGGTAGCGCACCTGATGGGTGCGGGCTTGCTCTTCGGTCTGGTTCTGAATCAGGATGCCCGATTCCCCCCTATCCAAACGGAAAAACTGGGCCCTAAACGGAATCTCCGCCTTTCCCCATTCAAAATGGAAGGCAGGCAAAAGGGAGTCACTACCGGATTCACGGGCCTTACGGAGCACGGGGGTCAGGAAGTCCTCGGGCAGATGCTCCCGGATGTTGGGGCCTTGCAGAGGTACGTGCTCAGCCGAAAAGCTTTTCAAAAAGCGTTCGCTGGTTTGATAGTACAAGACGCGTCCATGCTGATCGATCCGGATGAAGAGCTCTGGCCGGCCCTTCATCAATGCTTGCATTGAACGTTGATAGGTTTCGATCCTTTGTTCGGTGCGCTTCACTTCCTCTTTGGCTCCATCCAGCGCCTGCTGCATCGTTTCCAGTTTCCCTAGCAGCTCCCGGAGGTGCTCGCTGTCCTTGACTTCCGATATATCGGCCAGAGAAATCACGACGCCAGTCACCGCCTGATCCTGCCCCAGGTAGGGCATGATCCGTAGGATGTACCACTTGCCGTTTTGGCTCGATACCTCTAGCTGGAAAGCTTGCTTTTCGGCGATGACCCGCCGGGCATCTTCCACCATATTTTTATAGGTGAGGCGGGTGGAGAAATGCTCCAGCGGACGACCGATGTCCTGTGGGGCGATAAAGATCTCCTGGGTAGCCGATTGGTTAAACCGCCTGATGCAGAGGTTGGCGTCGAGGAAGATGATCCCGATCTTGCTGTTCTGCAGCAAGTTGTCCATGTCATTGTTGAGGCCGGTCAGGGCCGTGATGGTGTCCTGGTGCTCGGCATTGATGGTATACAGCTCTTCGTTGACGGACTGCAGCTCTTCGTTGGTGCCTTGCAGTTCTTCATTGGCCGAGAGCAGTTCCTCGTTGGAAGTTTGGAGCTCTTCAATGGTGGCCTGGAGGTTTTCCCGCGTTACATGCAGCTCTTGCTCCAGGTCTCCGATGCGCTGGGCGGCATCGTGGACCAGGTGTTGATCGTCGGTGCCGATGGTTACCGGCTGAGCCGTGGTCGCTACCCGGACTTCACGGATGATGATGTGAAACAACAGCTGGTCGTGGGACTCTACCCGGTGCGGGATGATCTTGAGCTCCAGGGGCTGACTGCTCCCATCCCGGGGGAGGGTGCGTATCGGTGAGTACACCACCGGCTCTTCCTTCTCGCTCGCCCGGCGCAGGCCGGCGCTGATGGTGGCGCTCAGCTCGGGCCCCACCATGCGGAGGAGGTTCCAGCTGGTGGGTTCCCGAGGGACCTCCAGGTAGCGGGGGGCATCGCCAAAGTACCGCAACAGCTCAAAATCCTCGTTGACGACGAGGCAGGCCGCCTGTAGTTCGGCGGCCATGATGTCGTTGGTCACTTCCAGCACCCGGTTGCGAAAGGCTTGCCGGGAAATGGTGGCACTGAGGCTGTTGGCATTGCTGCTCAGGCGCTCCCGGGTAGCGCGGTTGGGGCGGGGTCGGCTTTGAAAGACCGACTGATAAATCTGATGGTCACTATCCAGCCGCTGGAAGATCTCGGGATAACTCTCGGCACTCTCGTGAGGGCCTAGGAGCAGATATCCGTGGGGCCGCAGCGCAAAGTTAAACACCGCAAAGAGCTTCTGCTGCAGCACGGGCTGCAGATAGATGAGCATGTTGCGGCAGGAGATCAGGTCCAGCCGGTGAAAGGGCGCATCCTGCACCAGGTTTTGCGGGGTAAAGACGATCATCTCCCGCAGATGCTTTTTTACCTGATACCCATGGCCGGTATGCTGAAAAAAGCGGGCAAGCCGGCCGCGGGACACATCCGAGGCGATGCTCTCGGGGTATACGCCCCGGCTGCCAAAGCGAATGGCGGTCTCGTCCGGGTCGGTGGCAAAAATCTTGATCTGCTTGGCCCGGTAACTCGCTGTTTCGGCTTGCAACTCCAGCAACAGGATCGCCATGGAGTAGGCTTCCTCACCGGTGGCGCAGGCGGGTACCCACAGGCGAAGGTCCTCTTCTTCTTTTTCCAGAATCTTGGGGAGGACTTCACGCTTCAGGTAGGCAAAGACATCCGGGTCCCGGAAAAAGCGGGTCAAGCCGATAAACATATCCTTGCGCAGCGCGATGACCTCTTCGCGGTTGGCCTGCAGATATTGTTGATACTCAGCCGGATTTTCGAGTTGCAGCAGGTGCATGCGCCGGATGATCCGGCGGCGGAGGGTCTCGGGCTTGTACCGGTGAAAATCGGTTTGGGTCTGCTGTTTCAGGGTCTGCAGGATGGCGTGGTAAGCCTCCTCCTCAATAATGTCCGTGTCTACCGGCTGATGAATCTCTTGGGTCAGGTACTGTGCCAGCGCCTTGGGCATATCGGTCGGGGGAAGCACAAAATCGGCCAGGCCGGTCTCCATGGCCCGGTTGGGCATGCCATCGAAAGCCGCGCTCTCCGGCGCTTGGATGATGACCAGCCCGTGCCCGGCCTTGATGGCCCGGATTCCCTGGCTGCCATCGCTACCCGTCCCGGACAAGATGATCCCTGCACAACGCCCTTCCCTTTCCTGAGCCAATACCTGGAAGAAGGCGTCAATGGGAAAATGCTCCCCCGCGCCCTCGGGCGCGTCGGCGAGGCACAAGCGCTTGCCTTGAAGCATAAACCGCTTCCCTGGAGGGTTGAGAAAGATTTTGCCCGCCGCCAACTCCATATCCTCCTCCGGGATACAGGTTTCGAGCTCGGTATGGCGCCCGATCAGCTGATCAATGACGCTCTTGTGTCGCTTGGCCAGATGCTGGACCACCACAAAGCAAAGGTGCTGACCGAGTTTTGTCGGAAGGGTGGCAAAAAAAGCCTCCAGCGCTTCCAGCCCCCCGGCGGAAGCACCGATGCCCACGACAAAGAGATTGGTGGGGGCGGAAGCAGATGTGGCCGGGACTTGGGCGGGGGTTGTCTTATCCATCAGATACCTTACAACTGTATGGTAATATAGCAAGCTTGGGATGAAAAAGAAACGCAATTCACCGGCTACGGAGGCTTTTGGGCCCCGAGCTGTCCTGTACGTTGGGGGGAGCAGGGGAGAGTCTCCTCTGGGTGGGGTTTGGTTTCCTGTCCCGGAAGGAACATGCGCTGGGGCATAGCCATAAAAGTCCTATATTTGGCGGCAAATTTCCATATCCCCGTTCCGGGTCTAACCTACTGAATGAATCTCATGAAGCGAATATTGCTGATCGGTCTGATCTGCCTTCCGGGCTGGCTCATGGCGCAAGACGCTGACCGTCTCACCCCCGAGCGCCTTTGGCAGCTGGGGCGGGTATCGCTCGACGATGTGTCGCCTGACGGCAGCCAAGCGGTGTTTGGCATCACCCGCTACGTACTGGCCGACAACAAGGGCAACCGCGACCTCTATCTGGTCGCGCTGGACGGCGAAAGTACCCCCCGCAAAATCTCGGCCTTTGCCGGGAGCGAGTCCGGGGCGCAGTGGCGCCCCGACGGCCAAAAGATCGGCTTTCTCTCCGCCGAGTCCGGCAGCCGGCAGCTCTGGGAAATGAACCCCGACGGCAGCGATAAGCGGCAGGTGACCGAGATCGAGGGAGGGATCAATGGCTTTGCCTATTCGCCTGCCGGCACGCATCTGCTCTTTATCAAAGACGTGAAGCTGGACCAGACCGTGCAGGACCTCTACCCGGACCTGCCTCACGCCGATGCCCGCATCATCGACGACCTGATGTATCGCCATTGGGATGCCTGGCATGACTATGCCTACAGCCACATCTTCGTGATAGACTATGCCGATGGGGCCGTGAGCGGTACCCCCCGGGACATCATGGCCGGCGAACCCTACGACGCGCCCTTGCAGCCCTTTGGCGGCATGGAAGAGATCGCCTGGAGCCCGGATGGGTCCCGCATCGCCTATACTTGTAAGAAGCTCAGGGGCCGAGCGTATGCCGAGAGCACCAACTCGGATATCTACCTCTATGACCTAGACGGCGAAACCACCGTCAACCTCACCGAGGGGATGATGGGCTATGACAAAGAGCCGGCCTTCTCGCCCGACGGCACCCAGCTTGCCTGGAACAGCATGGAGACCCCGGGCTTCGAAGCCGATCGCACCCGCATCTTTGTGATGAACCTCCAAACGCGGGACAAGTATGAGCTGACGGCGGGCTTGGACCAAGAGGCTAACCATCCCCGCTGGAGCCCCGACGGCAGCAAGATCTACTTTGTGAGTGGTATCCGCGCCACCTATCAGCTCTGCGAAATCAGCCTCAAGGACAAGGCCTATCGGCAGATCACGAGCGGAAGGCACAACTACGGCAGCTTTGCCGTAGCGGAGGAGGAGCATCTGGTCGCTACCCGGATGTCGATGTCAGCGCCGGCGGAACTCTACCGGGTGGACCTGAAGAAGGGCACCCAAACCGCCCTCACCCGCACCAATGCCGACATCCTCGGCAGCCTGGAGATGGGAGAGGTGGAGGAGCGCCTCATCCCCACCACCGATGGCAAGGAGATGCTCACCTGGGTGATCTATCCGCCCGGCTTTGATCCTGCCCAAAGCTATCCCACGCTGCTCTATTGCCAGGGTGGGCCGCAGTCGGCCGTGAGCCAGTTTTTCTCCTACCGTTGGAACTTCCAGCTGATGGCGGCGCAGGGCTACATCGTGGTCGCCCCCAACCGGCGCGGCCTGCCCTCTTTTGGGCAGGCATGGAATGATCAGATCTCCGGGGACTGGGGCGGGCAGGCCATGAAGGACTACCTCAGCGCCATCGATGCGCTGGCGGAGGAGTCCTACGTCGACCCCGACCGCCTCGGGGCGGTCGGGGCCAGCTTTGGGGGTTACTCGGTCTACTGGCTGGCTGGAAACCACGACAAGCGCTTTAAGGCCTTTATCTCCCATTGCGGGCTCTACAACCTGGAGAGCTGGTATACCACCACCGAGGAGATGTTTTTTGCCAATCATGACATCGGCGGCCCCTACTGGGACCTCAAGCCCAATGCCAGCTACAAGCTGCATTCGCCTCACCTCTACGCCCGCAACTGGGATACCCCCATCCTCGTGGTCCATGGCGACAAGGACTTTCGGGTGCCCATCAACCAGGGCATGGAGGCCTTCGGGACCGCCCAGCTGCAGGGGATTCCCTCCCGCTTTCTTTACTTCCCCAATGAAGGCCACTGGGTCCTCAGCCCGCAAAACGGCGTGCTTTGGCATCGGGTCTTTTTTGACTGGCTGGACCGCTATTTGAAAGAGTAGGGGCGTGGCGCCTAAGGCCCGCGCTTACTTTTTCTCCCATTCATCTCTGACATCTCGCCTTAAAGCGGTCTCGCCTCTTGCCTCTAACCATCTCTCAAATGGCTCGCATCGTATGTTTTGGCCCCGGCCCCATGTTCAAAGGGGGGATCGCCAACTATAACACCGCCCTGGCCAAGTCGCTGGCGGCGCAGCCCGGCAACGAAGTTCACATCGTTTCCTGGACGCAGCAATATCCGGCCATTATTCCCCGGGACTTCATCGACCGGAGCAGCAAGCAGACCTTTCTGGAGGGCACCGATATACAGGTACACTACCTTACTAACTACAACAACCCCCGCACCTGGGCCCAAACCTATCGGTTGATCCGGGACCTGCGGCCCGACAAGGTGATTTTTCAGTGGGCCATTGCCCTGCAAGGGCTCCCGATGGGGCGCATCGCCCGGCGGCTGCGCCAGCATCCGGAGATTGAGGTCCTTTTTGATGTGCACGTGCTGGTGCAAAAGGAGGCCAGTGTCCTGGACCGCTTCTTTACCCGCTATGGCCTCAAGGCCGCGCATACCTACATCTGCCATGCCTATACCACGGCCCATGAGCTGGAGGCTACTTTCCCACAGCTGACCTTTGCGATCAATGAGAGCGGGGAGCGGGCCAAGCCACCAGCCCGTACCATCATCAAGCTGTTTCACCCGGTCTACAACCTGTTTCAGCCCGATCCGGAGTTTGATATGGAGGCTGAAAAGGCCCGCCTCGGGCTCAAGAAGCACGTTTTCCTTTTTTTCGGCTTTATCCGGAAGTACAAGGGGCTGCACCACGCCATCCGGGCCTTTGCCCGGCTTCGGGCGCAGCGAGACGATGTATCCCTGCTGATCGTGGGCGAATCCTTCTGGGCGACTCTGGACCAGAGCAAGTGGTCCACCCGGCTCAAGAATGCCCTCTTTGGCACCGCCAAGAAGATCTTTCTGCAGAAGAGCGACGACGAGCGCCACTACCAGCCGCTGGCGCTGGTGGACGAGTTGGGGATCGCCGACGACACGGTCGTCGTCAATGAGTTTGTGCCCAATGAGGAAGTGCACCGCTACTTCCAGGTGAGCGACGCCATCCTCACCTTTTACCTGACCGCGACGCCTTCTGGCGTCGAGTCCCTGGCCTACAACTTCCAGATGCCGGTGCTGGCCACCCGGGTGGGCCACTTCCCTGAGACCGTTGAGCATGGCTTCAACGGCTATCTCGCCGAGCCCGAAGACCCGGCCTCCATGGCCGCGATGATGCAGCTGTTTCTTGACCAGCCCATACAGCGCGCCAATGTCGCCGCTGCCGCTCAAAACATGAGCTGGGAAAACTATGCCCAGGCGATCATGAGGGGGTAAGAAGAGGACAGAGGTCGGAAGCCAGAAGTCAGACGAAAACGATCTGGCCTTATTCTTCTTGTTAAATAGGAACCCTATACTTCCTCACACTTCGACCAGCCGGAACCTCGAACCCGGAACGACTCAATGCTCATCGAACGGTCGCCCGCAGTGGGGGCACTCTTTGCCGGCGGCGGCTTGCCGCCGATGGTGGTGCTGGAGCTCGTCGGCGCAGCCGGCGGCGAGGATACCCGCCGGTAGGGCAAACAGACCAATACCCAGGATGGCGATGACGCCCCCGAGGGCTTTGCCCATGGGAGTAATCGGATAGATGTCGCCATAGCCGACGGTCGTGAGCGTCGCCACGCCCCACCACATGGTAGCGGGAATGCTGGAAAACTGATCTGGCTGGGCTTCATGCTCCACAAAATACATCATGCAGGAAACGATGAGCAGGATGAAGAGGATAAACACCAGGCTGATAATCAGCTCCTCCTTTTTGGAACGGAAGACATTGCCGATGATGCGGAGGGCCGACACATAACGCACCACCTTGAGCAGTCGCACGATGCGGAATACGCGCAGGATGCGGAGGAAACGCATGTCGATCCCCAGGGCACGGGCGCCCCCCAGCAAATGCACGATCCCTTCGACATAAAATGGCAAGATGGCCAGCAAATCCACCAAGGCCATGAAGCTGAACATGTACCGCAGCCGGCCCCAGACCGGATGGCTGTAGCGGGGATCACAGGTGATGGTCCACACCCGGAGCAGGTATTCCGCGCTGAAAAACACAATCGAGAGCAGGTCAAAGGCCTGAAACCACGGTTTGTAGGGTGTGTAGATCGAATCGACCGACTCCAGGACGATGGCGAGCACATTGAGCAGGATCAGGCTCATGAGCACGACATCGAAATAAAAACTCAGACCGCGCGATGGTCCCTCCTCGACACGGAGGATTTGATAGAGGAAATATTGCAGCCGTTTCATACCTGCGTAAGCCGTTACGGGTAAGACACCAAAGCAAGGGGGCAGGAAAAGTCAGGCCGGGATCATGCCGGCATAGATGTCGATCAGTTTGTGGCGCAGGCGATCCGGATCGCCTTTGAGGCCCTGGATGCGCGTATCAAGGTAGGTGAGGAAACGCGCCTTCTCGGCCGCCGAGTAATGGCCTTCGAAGCGGGTGCTCCCATCGCGGAGGTCGGCCGCGATGTAGTGGGTGGGCCAGCGTCGGAAAAGGCCATCAATGGCCTCATCCAGCCGGACGGCGAGCACGCGGCAGGCCTCGTTGCGGTTGGTGGGCAGGCTACCTGGGGGAAGTGCCAGCGGCTGGCCCACGGCCAGGTGCACGCGCCCCTTGGGCGCGCGGATGCCCTGGATGATGGCCAACTTGTCGTCCTTTTCGTAAGGCAGGCCCAGGTCCTGGTGCACCAGTTCCTCGGCCTTGAGGCCGTCGCAGGGCTCGTACTCGTAGGACACGGCCATGGGCACGATGTTGAGCTCGGCAAAAGCCGTGGCGAGGTCGTCGGAACCGCTGAGGGCCAGCATCTTGAGCAATGCCGGCGCGGTCTGATCCCGGCCGTCCTTGGTGCGGCCATTGCGCTGGGCCAGCCAGACCGAAGCCCCTTGCTCCCCGATCAGGTGCCGGATATAGCGGGAAAGCCGCTGCGAATAGGCCATCATCAGGTGGCGGGGGGCCGAGCGGTGCACGATGAAGCTCTTGTTGAGCTTCATCAAGTCGGTGACCAGGCCTGACACCATCAGGTTGTCGCCGATGGCAATCTGCGTGGTTTCCAGGCCATGCTCAAAGAGGAGAATATTCAGAAAGGCCGAGTCGAGGATGATGTCCCGATGGTTGGAGAGAAACAGGTGAGGCCGGTCCTTGGCCAGCTCCTTGATGCCGCTGTAGGACAGGCCATCGGTGCTGGACCCGACGATGCTGCGGATAGCCGAGTGGATATACAGCGCCTGAAAGGCGCGGGTGCTATGGATATGGCTGAAGCCTTCGACCACCTCTTCCTGTCGCATCTGGGGAAAGAGGTAGCGAATGAGCTGGAAAAAGGAAGGTTTCTGGCAGACACGCTGCAGGACCTCATGGACCTCTTCGTCGTGATAAGGTCGGATATCTTCGAATGAGAGCAAGTGTTCCTCCATGTGGGATTGCGAATAGGGGTAAAGATACGTGCTTCGCCCACATGAATCAAAAGCGGTGCTGTTTTTGCGGTTGGAGAGCTGCCCGCAGATGGCTAATTTTCCCCTCTCTCTTTTTTTGTCCTCTTTGCTATCGATGGAAACAAGCACCTTTATCCGGCCCTTGCGGACCACGCGGCTGCTGCTGCGGGAGATGAGCGAGTCCGATCTGGACCCGCTCTATCAGGGCCTGTCGCACCCGCTGGTGGTCGAGCATTATGGCGTGCGGTTGCAAAGTCGCGACGATGCCCGGCGGCAGCTGGACTGGTACCGGACCCAGGCCGCCCAAGGGGGCGGCTGGTGGGGCATCACCCTGGGCGCCGGTCAGCCCCTGATCGGGGCTTGCGGCTTCAATGACTATGTCCCGGCCCACCACCGCGTCGAGACCGGCTATTGGCTGCTGCCCGCCTACTGGCGGCAGGGCATCGCCCGTGAGGCGGTTAGCCGTCTGCTGGACCATGGCTTTGCCCATGCGCCCTACCACCGCGTGGAGGCGCGGGTAGAGCCCGACAACGTCGCCTCCTGTGCCTTGCTGCGGATCCTGGGCTTCCAGCACGAAGGGCGCCTGCGCGAGGTCGAGTTTGACCGCGGTCGCTACATCGACCTGGACCTGTATACCCTCCTGCGCCGGGACCGGCAAGACTGAGCACTGGACATTATTTTTCCTTTCGGGAACGATTCCGGTTATCTTCCCGTCTAATTGAGAGGTGAGCGGGGAAGTGGGGAAGTGGATGGTGATAGGCGCAGGGCGCCGGCTCTTCCTTTCTCCGCCGGCAGCATTTTTCGAACTTTGAACCACGAACAAGGAACTTCGAACGCATAACGTAGTACGCATAACGCATAACGCATAACGCATAACGCATAACGCTCCCCTATGGCCAAGGCAAAAATTCTCTGGGTCGACGACGAGACCGACTTGCTCAAAGCGCACCGTATGTTCTTGGAACAGAAGCAGTTCGAGGTAGCCTGTGTCAGCAACGGCATCGATGCCCTGGAGATGCTCAAAGAAGAGCCCTTTGACGTCGTCTTTCTCGACGAGCAAATGCCGGGCATGGACGGCCTCACCGTCCTGGGGGAGATCCAGCAGATCAAGCCCAATATGCCGGTGATCATGATCACCAAGTCCGAGGAGGAGCACATCATGGAAGATGCCCTCGGGGCCCAGATCACCGACTATCTCATCAAGCCGGTCAAGCCGACCCAGATCCTCGCCGCCCTCAAGAAGGTGCTGGAAAACAAGCGCCTCATCACCGCCAAGGTCAACTCGGGCTATCAGCAGGATTTCCGCAACATCGCCATGCAGTTCTTCGAGGACAACGGCCACGAGGAATGGCTCGACATCTACCGCAAGCTCATGTTCTGGGAGGCCCGCATGGACGAAAACGAGGACACCAGCATGGAGGAAGTCCTCTCGGCCCAGTTGAGCGAAGCCAACACCAACTTTGGTCGCTTTGTAGCGAGCAACTACCTCGACTGGCTTCATACCAAGGATGTGGATGACCGGCCCCTGTTGTCGCCCGACATTTTGCCGCGCCTGGTCTTTCCCCACATTGGGGAGGGCTACGAGTCGGTCTTCTTTATC
>RFHL01000297.1 GCA_003696875.1 Bacteroidota bacterium
ATCATGAGATGGGCCGAAACCAAACTTTCTTTTTCCAGCCCGGTGTCCCTTCCCGCAATCATCCCCTAACCCCTGACACAGCTTTTGCCCTCACCCGGGGCCTGGCACATTTTCACGCGGCTGCTCTGGACGAAGTCGGGGCACTTTACTATTCGGAAGAAAATTTCGACGACTTTTACTATGGAAAAGGCTCCACCTATCCCGATATTCAGGGAGGGATCGGCATTTTGTTTGAGCAGGCATCGGCCCGGGGCCATCTCACCGATACCGACAACGGGTTGCTTAGCTTCCCCTTTGCCATTCGCAATCAGGTACGCACCTCGCTCTCGACCCTGGCCGGGGCGCAGGCCCTGAGACCGCGCCTGCTGGCTCACCAGCAGGCCTTTTTCAAAGAAAGCCTGGCCTGGGGACAAGCCCGGGATACGGCGGCTTGGCATCTCTCCCCTCAGCAGGACAGGGTTCGGGTGAGGGCCTTCCTGGAGTTAATGGACAGGCACCAGATACGGGTGCTGTCCACCGAGGCCGGGGGCTGGGTCATTCCGTTGGGACAGGCACAGGCACGCCTCATTCAGGCGATGTTTGAGCGTCGGACCCATTTTCAGGATAGCGTTTTTTATGACGTATCGGCCTGGACCCTTCCCCTGGCTTTTGGGCTCCCCTGGGAGCCACTCTCACCTGCGGCCCTGAAGGAGTTGGGGAGCCTGGAGCCGGCCCAATGGCCTGAGCCCGGCCACTTGCAGGGTAGGGATGAAGAGCCCTATGCCTGGGCTTTTGGTTGGGAAGGGTATTATGCGCCGCGGTTGCTGGATCGTCTGTTGGCGGCAGGCCTAAAGGCCCGGGTCGCTACCCGTCCCTTTAGCAGCCCGGCCCATAGCTTTGGGCGGGGGAGCATCGTGATCCCGGTACAAGGGCAGACCTTGACGCCAAAGGAGATCCGGGCGAAGCTGGCCACCTGGGCTCCGGAGAATGGAGTGGACGTATATCCGCTCCCTTCCGGGCTGACAGAGGGTATCAATCTGGGGAGCAACTACCTGCGGCCGATTTCCCGCCCGCGCGTGCTCGTTGTGGCAGGGAAGGGGGTGAGCGCCTATGAGGTGGGAGAGGTTTGGCATTTGCTGGACCAGCGTTACCAGATGCAGGTAAGCCTGGTCGCTCAGGATCAGATGTCCGACATACCCCTGCATACCTTCTCCACCATCGTGATGGTAAGTGGGAGCTATGGGTACCTGAATCTACCAGGGGATCGGCTGCGTGATTGGCTGGTACAAGGCGGTACGCTGATCGCCACCAAAAGTGCCCTGAACTGGCTTAAGAATGAGGGGCTGGGCCGGGTCGAACTGATCCGGATCGGACGGGAGACCGATGGCGACTTTTTGCCTTACGAGGCCAAGGACCAAATCGAAGGGGCACAAGAAATCAGCGGCGCTATTTGTGCCGCACGCTGGGACCTGACCCATCCCCTGGCCTTTGGCTATACCGATAGCAGTCTGAGCGTTTTACGCAATAGCCGGGTGTTTATGGAGCCTTCCGGCGATCCCTTTGGGACGCCCCTGAGGTTTTCCGAGGCACCCTTGCAAAGTGGCTACATATCACCGACCAATCTGGAACAGATTGCTGGCAGCGCCGTCGTCAATGTCTCCCGGGTCGGACGTGGACATGTCGTAGCCATGAGCGACAATCCCAATTTCCGGGCCTTCTGGTACGGGACCAACAAGCTGTTTCTCAATGCCATTTTCTTTAGCCCTATGATCGACTAAGGATCATTTTCGTACAATAAGCAGCTATTCACGCTCTTAACCCCTTCCTTATGTCTGCTTCCCGATGGTCTATCCTTGTACTGAGTCTGTGGGGGCTTGCTTCAGCCTGCACCCCTTTTTTATTTGAAGAGCCTCAGCCTGCCGGGCTAGCCGCCCTGGCTCGTTTTGGTCCGGAGGTGCAAGGTGCCTTTGTGGCCGACGGAGATACGATCTGGGTGGAAGAACGGGCGGTCGTGTTATCCGAATCCTCCGAAGTACGGGTGGCCGAAACGGACCTCTCCGATCGGGAACTAGACATTCGGAATGGACGCCTGGTGCACCTTCCCACCGGCCAGACCATGGCCTTCTCCCGGGATGGCGATACCCTGACCTATACCGCGACCGAGTACCTGCGAATTGGGATTTCTGACACCTTTGTGGTCAAGTTGGACCGGGGAGTATACTTTGCCAACCTGTATGCCGGGGATGGCTGGTCTCTCTATTTGCTTAACCGGGAAGGAAATGCCGATTTGCGCCTTCGCACCATAAATGTATCGGAAGACCTGGAGGCAATCCAGGCCCTGATACCCGTCGATACCATCAGGAACGCGGAGGGGGAGATCGATTACTACCTGGCCCGCCCTAGCCGGCGGGAATTGTGGAAGGTGATCAAGCAGGATCTATTCCACGATGACAACTACTTTGAGCCATTAGAATAGGCCTCTCCGGTCTCTACGATGTCCCAGGTGTGGTCGGCCAGGAGCCTGACCGAAGCCACATAACCAGAAAAGGGAAAGCTGCGGCCCCATTCATCGGGGCCCACCATGGAGAGCAGCCACTGGCCATTTTTGCGCTCGTACAGATGGTAGGTATGGCCCACCCGGGGTTCAAATCCGGTTTCGGCCTCATAGATCCGCTCTGAAATCTGAACTCTTTGCTGCAGGGCCTGGGCCTGCTGGGCGAGCAATTCGATTTGCTCACGGATCTGGTCCATCTGCATCTGTGTCTGCTCATACATAGCAGACATGGCCCGGCCTTTGATCTTGCCTTTGTCCTCAGGCCTGATGGCCACCCCACCCACGGTGTGGGCGTAGGGGAGAGTGCCAGGATTTTCGGCAACTTTTTCCGGATCTATAGGGTTTTGAAAAGCCTCTTCGGGGGATTTCTGATTCATGATCTGCTAACCTCCGCCGGGACATTATGTTGGCGAATGTCCCGGTAAAGATAGGCCTTTTTTGCCAGAGGCTGGCCACCGCGCTGGTGTCTGTCCCAACTATGCAGGCCGGTAAGGACGTTGTGCAAGCCAAGCCCTCCGTCAGGATCGGTATCGGCATCCAAAGTGGCTATCCATAGGCCCCAGCGGTTCTGGACCCGCCCCGCATACCAGGATTCCAGGTACAGGATTTCCTGGATCGTAAATCCGGCCGCCTCTATCTGGCGGATTCCTTTTCCAAACGCCCGAGGATTCTGCAGCTTGCTACGGTGATCTATGGTCCCCTTTAGCGGGTCTATGGGGGTGAGCCAATCATAGCTGCCTCCCAACAGGAGGGATAAGGCACATGGGTTGGGGTTCCCATGCCCCAGCTCACCCTGGGCATAGGCGTGGAGCAGGCGATCAGCAGCCTGGCGGTAGCGATTGTCGACGGGTTCCATGACAAAAGGAATTATGAGGAGGGACATGAAAAACCAGGATCGCCAGCCGGAGCGCACATGGCGATAAACGGTAAGCCTGTATGGGACCTTCAGGAGTCCGGGACCTGGGAGAGACGCGAAGTGGGGACAGAAGAGTAAGTAAGTTAAGTGATACCCCCCAAAAACGGGAAGCATTTTGCTGTGGATCTAACATCCGGGAATTTTTTTCAGACATTTTTTTCCGGTGGGTCCGTACGGTTTCCTATTCAGGTCCAAAGACTGACCGTTCGCCCTGGCTTTCTGTCAGTTACCCAAGAGCTGGCGTTTGGGGATTTCTGCAAACCTTCCGGTTCTGATAGATGAAAGGCAATAAACGGCTAAATAATTTCGATAATGGTACTATCTATGCGTAAAGCATTTTCGTGATCAGACAATTTGTCCCATTGATCTTGCCCTAACCTTGCCAACCTTGAGACATTTTGCCTTCATATTTGGGTTTTTGGCCATAATGGCTCCCGCTTGGGGTGCCTACCCTTCCCATCCGGGAGGCGGACGCCCGATGCTGCGAAACTTTCGCTATGCAGATTTTCAGTCCGCGACCGCTCAGTGGGCCCTGGCTCAGAGCGAGCAGGGATTGATTTACTCGGCCAATGGGGAGGGGGTATTGGAATTTGACGGTCTGCGCTGGCGTCAACTGCCCTGGCAACAGCAGGGGGGCTTTGTGCGGGCGATGGGCCTGGATCAGGACCGCATATATGTG
>RFHL01000024.1 GCA_003696875.1 Bacteroidota bacterium
ATGAGGGGCATAGCCTGGAGCAGAAAGACGGCAAGGTCTACATCGACGGCACCCCCGCCGAGACCTACACCTTTGACATGAACTACTACTTCATGATGGGGGACAACCGCCACAACTCCGAAGACAGCCGTTTTTGGGGCTTTGTGCCGGAAAACCACATCGTGGGCCGGCCGCTCTTCGTCTTCTTCTCCTACGAAAAAGACTTTGGCATCCGCTGGGGCCGGATCGGGACGAAGTATACGCATTGAGAAGCGAGAGGCGAGTCCGCCCCTGGAGGGCTGTGAGACGGATTAGTCTCCTTGCTACAGTCCCTTTCCTTGTCTAAACAAGCCCTACTCCGGACCTCTCTCTTCTGCCTTCTGACATCTCTCATCTCCAACATGGACCTCGACCTCACCACCCGCTGGAATCTACTCGAAGAACGGCTCAGAGCCCACTTTGGCAAGCAGCTGAACATGGAAGCCATCCTCTTCCTGATCGGGGTGCGCGAACTGGGTGTCCCGCCCCGGGAATTTAGCAAAGAGGAAAAGTTGGACCTGATGCACATTGCCATCTGCCGGCTGCTGTCCGAGTCGGGCTATTACCGGCTCTCGCATCAGGATCAGGACGGCTGGCCGCACTGGGAGTTGGTAAAGCCGCTGCCTCATACCGATATGTTTTCGCAGGTGCACCTGCTGCGCGAGCACATCCTCGCCTACTTTGAGGCGGAGGAGGTTTTTTAGGAGGCACCCTTTAGCTCCCAAAAGCCTTCATGAGGGGTTCAAAACCCTCATGAAGGCTTTTTCGGTCTTGGTATCGGGCTGCTAGCGCTCCACCACGATCTTCTCGATGAGGGCGTGGTCGCCCCAGCGCACCGCCAGCGGGATATGGACGCCGTGCTCATAGACATCGGCTTTGGCCCGGGGATAGGGCATGCCGTTGTCGGCGGTGAAGATGACGATGGTGTTTTCCAATTCTCCCCGGGCTTCGAGCAGGTCCAGCATCCTGGCCAGTTGCGCATCGGCCCATTCCACCTCGTAGTAGTAGTCGCACAACTCCCGGCGCAGCTGCGGAGAGACCTCCGGCAAAAAGCCGGGCACCTCCACCGAGTCGGGCGACAGGCCCGCCCCGACGCCGACCCCGCCCCCATAGCCCCGGTGGGGCTCCAGGGCCCCATACCAAAACGAAAAGGGCTGCCCCG
>RFHL01000298.1 GCA_003696875.1 Bacteroidota bacterium
CTCTCTCTTCTGACCTCTCCCCCATGATCACTCCTGCCTACACCATCCTCGCGATCGACGGCGGCGGCATCCGCGGCATCATCCCCGGCAAGATCCTTGCCTATCTGGAGGCCCGCCTCGCCGACCTCGCCGGCGGAGAAGGGCCTCGCGTGGCCGAGGTCTTTGACCTCGTGGCGGGTACCTCTACGGGAGGCATCCTCGCTTGCGGTCTCAATGCCCCCGATGAAAACGGTCGCCCCCGCTACCGGGCCGCGGAGCTGCTCGACCTGTACCAGGGCGAGACGGGACAGAAAATTTTTGCCCAACCCGAAGGCTTGGGCCGCATCACCCAGTTTTTTGGGTCGCTTGCCAGCCGGGCCAAGTTTCCCGCTGGCCCCCTTGAGGAGGTGCTGCGCGCCTACCTTGGCGATGCCCGCCTGTCGCAGGCCTGCACCGACCTGCTGATCACGGCCTACAACACCGAGGCCAAGCGGCCCTTTTACTTCAAGTCCTCCGACTGCCGCCGCCGACCTGACGTAGAGGATTTTCCTCTGTGGGAGATTGCCCGGGCGACTTCGGCCGCTCCGACCTACTTTCCTCCCTGCAGGGTGGACTACTCGGGCACCCTCAAGGTACTGGACCAGGATTTCCAGCTGCTGCGCAAGCAACTCACCCACCTTTCGCTGGTCGATGGCGGTGTTTTTGCCAACAATCCCGCGATGCTGGCCTACATTGAGGCCATTGCGGCCTGGCGCCTACGCCGGCAGTTGGAAAGCCGCCGGACCTTTACCACCCGAGGCATGACGGCCGAGGTCGCACAGGACAGCTCCGAGGTGCCTTTTTTTATGCTGTCCCTGGGGACAGGCGAGACGGGGACCCCGTATCCCTATGAGGAAGTCATGGACTGGGGCCTGATCGAGTGGGTGCGGCCGTTGATCGACATCCTGATGCAGGGCGTTTCGGAGTCGGTAGATTATCAGATGCGGCATCTGCTGCCGCCTTATGACGATCAGGAAGCCACGCCTCGCTACCTCCGCTTCAATGTGGAACTCGAACCCGATCATGCCGCCCTCGACGATGCGTCGGAGGCGCACACCAGCCGGCTTGCCGGCTATGCCGACCGGCTGGTACAAAGCGAAACCAACCGGGCCAAGTTGGACCGGGCGGTAGAGCTGCTCTGGGCCCGCTACCAGGCCCGACAAGCGGCACGAGAGGAATAGGGGAGTATGCCCCGAACGACCGGGCTAATCCTACGTAAACCCGATGACAAAGGAGCGGTACTACTCCTTTTTCTGCGCCAAATATCTCGTCATTTCCCGATGCCCGTTCTTTTCTCCTACCGGCCCTGGCTCCTCTTATTGACGCTCTTTTGGCTGGGAGCCGTCCCGGCCGAGCCGCCTGCGGCAGATGAAGAGGCCTACATGCTCCGTATGGTGAATTACATCCGCAGCCGGGGCTGTCGCTGTGGCGATACCTTCTATCCCCCGGCGCCGCTCCTGCGGCTGCATGATCAGCTTACTCTGACCGCCCGGGTACATGCCCGGGACATGGCGACGCACGAATTTATGGGGCATGAGGGGAGTGATGGCAGCCGGGTAGGCATTCGGGCCCGGCGCAGCGGTTACCCGTGGCGACAAATCGGCGAAAATGTCGCCTGGGGCTATCCTACGGTCAAAGAGGTGGTGCTCGGCTGGCGCCACAGTCCCGGCCACTGCCAGACCATGATGAGCCGCAAGTACAATGAGTTTGGGGCGGCCCGGCAGGGTACCTACTGGGTGCAGGTCTTCGGCCGCCGGTAGGGATTTAATCGGGGCAAAATCAGGAATCTACCCATACGTTTCGTATATTGACCGTTTCATATTTCTTTTTGGCAAAGGGCTCCATCCTATATACCTATTGGCCCTTTCACTCAATTGTTTTTACTCATGAAAATTGCCGAGAAAAAAGTCGTAGGCATCAACTACACCCTGCGCAATGATGCCGGGGAAACCCTGGACTCCTCTGAAGGGCGTGACGCCCTGTACTATATCCATGGCGTAGGACAGCTCATCTCTGGTCTGGAAGAGGCCCTCGAAGGCAAAACCGCCGGTGATAAGCTCAATGTGAGCATTCCCCCGGAAAAAGGGTATGGCGAGCGCCAGGAAGCACTCATTCAGAAGGTGCCCCGCACCCAGTTTCCTCAGGATGTCGACATCCAGAAAGGCATGCAATTTCACGCCCAGGGTGGGGGGGGACAACCCCTCGTCGTGACGGTGGTCGACTTGGGCCTCGAAGACGTCACCATTGATGGCAACCACGCCCTGGCCGGGGTCAACCTGAACTTTGAAGTGGAAGTGACGGAAGTGCGCGAGGCCACGGCCTCGGAGCTCGACCACGGCCATGTCCATGGCCCGGGTGGGCATCAGCACTGATCCGGCTACCCCATACAAAATCGCCCGGAACCGCAAGGGTTCGGGCGATTTTGCTTAAGAGCTGCTTCCCCCTAGAAGCGAAACAGATACTGCAGCGTAAACTTCCGCTGCGGGGCCAGATAGCCCGGGATGATCAGGTATTCCCGGTTGAGCACATTGTCGACGGTCAGGGAGAGTTGATGGCCCGGAAGAAGCTGCCAGGCGGTAATCAGGTCGGTCACGTGATCGCCTTGCGGGTAGCGCTCCCGAAAATCGGCCAAATCATTGACCACGATGTAGAGGTATTGGTCCACATTCTCTACAAAGCTCTTGTAGCGGTAGTTGGTGGTAACGCTTACCGGGCCGTAGCCCAGGGTGGCGCTGGTGCGCACCGTCCAGCGGCTGCGGTATTTCAGGAAGGGAGGCTGGTCGACGAGGTCAGGGTTGAAAACCTGGATGAAATTGTCCGGGTCGGCTAGGTTGAGCTGTCGCTCCTCTGGGACCGCATTAAGGTCCCTGGGCTCCAGGTAGGTGACGCCGCCACTAAAGGTGAAAACACCCTTGGGGCCCCAGTTGAGGGTCATGCCGCCAGTGAGTTCTGCGCCCGGAATCCGGGCGGCGGCGACATTGACGGAGGAGAAACGCACATCCGGCACGAAGCTGCCGCCCACCAGGAGGATATTGGCCTGGCTGATGCCAAACTCGACCATGTTGTCGTAATTCATCACAAAACCCGCCAGGTCCAGATAGCCCTTGAGCTTGACGGAGGCCCCCTCAAACAGGAAGCCCTGCCGCAGGCCTACCTCGGCGCTGTAGCCCCGCTCGGCACCGATGGCCGGATTGGGCTCGAC
>RFHL01000299.1 GCA_003696875.1 Bacteroidota bacterium
ACCCTTCGGATTGGCCGCGGTGGACATGACGCCCGAGCAACAGGTCCTGCTGGAGCGGCTGGCCTTTGCATGGGCCGGCGGCTTCCTGCGGAGGCAGAAGCATTACTACCGCATCCACGGCCCTACGCTCCTCATCGAGTATGACAATACTCAAAACGACGCCAACCACATCCACACCGTCTGGCGCGACCCGGAAAATGACTTTGGGGAAGACCTGCTTCACCTTCACTACCAGACGGCCCCGGAGGGGCATCATTGAGGAGATGTTGAGAAGGGAGAGGCGATCCCGCAAGCGGGACTTTACTACGTTCAGGAGGGCGAGAGGCGAGAAGTTCCCGATTCTCGGGATTTCACTATGTTCAACAGAGGCGAGAAGTCAGAGGAAGAATGTAATGAGCCTTTTTGTGAGGGGGTTCCTGTGGTAGGCTGTGTCCGGGACGACTCGGGCGCATCTCGCCTGTCCAATCCTCAATCAGACTTGGCATGAGGGCTTTGCCTCTGATGGTTCGGATGCTTTTTGCATCAGGAAAAGGGTCAGAGGCACGAGGCTGTGGGGTAGGCGAAACATCATCTCGGGCAGCCAGCGGTTGAGGCTGTGGAGCAGGTCTCCAGGCTCCAGGAAGGCCGCAGGGCGGGCCAGGGCGGTGACAAAGCCCCAGGCCGTGGCATAGAGCAACAGCGGACGGGCAAGGCGGGGGAAGAAGATGCCGATGCTTACGATCAGGTCCAGGATCCCAGCGGTGAGGAGGTAGGCGCGGGCTCCAGCATCGGACAGACCCAGGATCTCCTGGGTCATGGCGAGGAAGTGGCCGGGCCGGCCATGGGGCCACCCCAGGGCGTAGAGGCCATGCCCCGTGAAGGTGAAGGCCACCGCCAGCTTCATCCATAGGGGGAGCGTATCGGTCTTGTTTCGCCACATCAGCCAGAGCCAGATCGGCGTGGTCCACTGTAAGGTATGCTCCATAAGTTGGGCGATTTCCCACTGCGTACGCCCCGCCGAGGCCAGGGTCTGGCCGAGTAAAAAGGGGACGCTCAGGAGCCCGAGGATGGCCACCCGGCTCAGGTATCGTGGAGGACTGGTCCAGATCACCAGGCCGATAGGCAACAGCAAACCGCCTCCCGCCAGCCAGAAGCCCACTCCCGGTCCCCCCTGGGGAGGATAAAAGAAGTATTGCCAGGCGTGGCCGATGAGCAGCAGGCCGGTAGCTGCGCGCATATCGGAGAGGGCGGAAAGGGAAACCTTCATAACTGAATGGCGGGATATCTGGGCGGACTCAAAGAAGCCTAAGATGTAAGATTTTTCCCAAAATTTATTTGAAAAGTGGGTTTGATCAGGGGTCCTATTCCGGTAAACAGGGCCAGGAAATGAGAAAAATCCGAATTTACATGGGTAAGAATGAGAAAGATAGCTCGCCAGAAACAGGGATGGGTTCCGGGTAGCCGGCTGAATGTTAGGCATGCAGACCATTTGCTGATCTGAAGCTTTTTGATTTTCGAAGAAAATGCCAATTTCCAGCGTCACCTAGCGGGGTAACATTTTATTCTCACTCAACCCTAAAAGCTTTTTGCATGAAGAAGTTTATTCTCCTTTTGGTGGCCGGACTTGTGTTCGGCCCCCGGATCAGCTATGCTCAGATAGAGCGTAACTGTGGGACCATGGATCACCTGCACGAGCTGGAGCAGCAGGATCCAGGTCTTACCCAGCGCATGCAGGCCATAGAGGCCTTCACCCAGCGCTTTGTGCAGCAGCCCGACGGGGATCAGGCCCGTGCGGTGATTCGCATTCCCGTGGTGGTTCATGTGGTATACCGGACCGCCACCGAAAACATTTCCGATGCCCAGATTCAATCCCAGATAGATGTCCTGAATGAGGACTTTCGCCGGCTGAATGCCGACGCAGATAATACCTGGCCTCAGGCGGCCGATGCCGAGATCGAGTTTTGTCTGGCTTCTGTCGACCCCAATGGCAATGCCACCACCGGCATCACGCGTACCTCGACGACGGTGACCTCGCATGGCACCGATAACTCGGTGAAGTTCAACAGCCAGGGGGGCAAAGATGCCTGGCCGGCTGGCGACTACCTCAACATGTGGGTCTGCAACATCGGCGGCAGCATCCTGGGCTACGCCCAGTTTCCGGGTGGGGCCGCCGCCACCGATGGCGTCGTGATGGACTACCGCTACTTCGGTACCATCGGGACTGCCACGGCCCCCTTTGACCTGGGCCGCACCGCCACCCATGAGGTGGGTCACTGGCTGAACCTGCGCCACATCTGGGGCGACGGCAATTGCTCCGTAGATGACTTTGTGAGCGATACGCCCACCTCCGATGCCCCCAACTACGGCTGCGCCGTGGGGCATGTGTCCTGTAGCTCCACCGATATGGTGCAGAACTACATGGACTACTCCGACGACGGTTGTATGAACCTCTTCACGACCGGTCAAAAGAACCGCATGCGGGCGCTCTTTGCGGCGGGCGGTGCCCGCGCGAGCCTGCTCAACTCCAACGGCTGCGGCACCTCCGGTGGCGGAGGGGGCGGGAGCAGCTGTGCGGCTACCGTGACCAGCTTTCCCTATGCCGAGAGCTTCGAGAGCGGCCTGGGCCAGTGGACCCAAGCCTCCGGCGATGACTTCGACTGGACCCGCCGCAGCGGCGGGACGCCCTCCTCCGGTACTGGCCCCTCCTCGGCTGCCGACGGCTCCTTTTACATGTATGTCGAGGCCTCTTCGCCCAACTATCCCAGCAAGACCACCATTTTCAATTCGCCTTGCTATGACCTGAGCGGGCTCAGCAGCCCGAGCTTTACCTTCCAGTACCACATGAACGGTACCTCGGTGGGCACGCTGTCCCTGCAGGCCAGCACCGATGGCAGCAGCTGGAGTACGGTCTTTACCCGCTCCGGTGCACAAGGAACCGCCTGGAACAGCGCCACGGTAGACCTGAGTGCCTTTGCCGGGCAGTCGGAAGTGCGTCTGCGCTTTGTCGGGGCCACCTCCTCCAGCTGGTCGGGTGACATGTGTGTGGACAACCTGGGCCTGAGCGGCAGCTCCGGTGGCGGTGGGGGCGGCTGTACCGATACCGAGGTGACCCTGACCCTCGTACTGGACAACTATCCCGGCGAGACGACCTGGCAGCTGATCGCTGCCGGCGGCAGTGTGGTCAGCAGTGGTGGTCCCTACAGTACCGCCGGTGCCACTGTGACCGAGACCTTCTGCCTGCCCGATGGGTGCTATGACTTTGTGATCAATGACAGCTACGGCGACGGTATTTGCTGTGCCTACGGCAGCGGTTCCTATGCCGTGGTCGATGCCGGGGGGACCACCCTCGCCTCGGGTGGCGCCTTTGGCAGCAGCGAAACCACCAACTTCTGCCTCGGCGGTGGCGGGGGGGGCGGCAGCTGCCCCTCACTGGACTTCAATGCTTACTCCATCCTCGCCCATGGCGGGCAGGACGTGAGTGGCACCTACCAGGTGCAGGATGCCGGTGCGACCCTATTCCTGAGCAACAATACCTGGAAGTATCTGCCCTTCAACTATACCGTCACAGCCAGTACCGTGCTGGAGTTTGAGTTCCGGAGCACAACCGAGGGCGAAATCCACGGGGTGGGCTTCGATACAGACAACACGATCAGCAGAAACCGGACCTTCCAGGTCCACGGTACCCAGAACTGGGGCATCAGCACCTATAACAACTATGCCGGAGGGGGCGCCTGGACCACCTACACCATCCCGGTGGGGAGCGCCTTCACGGGTACCTTCAGCCGCCTGGTCTTTGTCAATGATCACGATGCCTCGCCCAGCAATGCGACTTCCTACTTCCGCAATGTGAAGCTGTACGAAGGCAGCTGCGGCACGCGACAGGCGGCACCGGCGCTGCGGACCTTTGCTCCGCAGGAAGGGATGGCCCTTTATCCTAATCCGGCCTCAGATGTACTGAATCTGGCCTTCCGGCACAAGGAAGCCACCGAAGCCCAGGTGCGGATCTATGACCTGACGGGACGCGTCGTGCAGACCCTGCGGATGACGACCGTTGCCGGGGACAATACCCTTCAGGTTTCGACCGATACACTGCCGGCCGGGGGCTATCTCCTTCAGTTGCAGGCGGGTAGCCGTCAGTTTGCCGAGCGCTTTGTCGTGACGCATTGAGGGGAAAAATAGGGGCGGGGACGAGGCTTTTTGGGGTCTCTACCCCCCGACTCCTGATGCGCCCTCGGCGATAAAAATTCCCGAATCGTTAGTGTATATGAGACGGCCTGTCCTTCGGGGCAGGCCGTTTTCTGTAAGAAAAGCCGGGGAAGCGTGTCGATAGGCAGCTTTTTTTCGTTAGGAAAAGTGAAAAAGAAAGGCGAAATCCGTTTCTATGAATCGTTGGTTGGCAATTGTTCTGATTATCGGGGCCTGCGGCCCGATGCAGGGATGGGCACAACAGGCCCCGCTGCAAGTGGGCCTGAGTCTGACGGCCAATGCCTATAGCGGGGATTATACCGAGCCGGCCACGGCCTTCCAGCGGGTATATCCGGGGGGGCATTTCTCGGTACAAAAGGAGAATGGACAAGCCCTACGGGTATCCCTGACCGGCGGCTTCGGAGGATTTTCGGATCAGTATGAGGGCCGTTTCCCGCCCCTGCCTCAGGGGGTAGATCCGCCCACCTTTGTCGCGACCCGTTTTGTTTACGGAGACCTTCGCCTCACCTACCGCTTTTTTCCGGGAGGGAAGCTGCAGCCCTATGTATCGGCCGGGGCCGGTCTGATCGTGTTTGCACCCCGCGACGCCGAGGGGCGGCGCTTGCTCATCCAGAGCGATACCCGGCTGGAAGGGGAGACCTACAATACGGTGATTCCGCAACTTCCGGCTTCGGTGGGGCTACGCTACCGCCTGCACCCCATCTTGCGGGTAGGGCTCGGCTATACGTACCGCTTTGTGCCGACCGACTATCTGGATAATACCGGACAAGCCGGTACCCGGGCGGGCTTCGATGCCCTGCACGCCCTGGACATCGGCCTGGACTTTATCCTGGGGACCCCGCCTGATCCACGTTAGGCCGCTAGGCAATTAGGTGTGAATCCTCCTGAGGAAAACAGTACATTTGGTCAATGCTGAGACGCACACTGATACTCCTGAGTTGCTGGTTGAGCATCCACTGGGTGGGGGCCCAAACCCAGCCAGCCCCATTGCAGGTGGGCTTGGGGCTCAATGGCTACACCTATGCCGGCGACCTTACCTATGGGGAACAGGATTTTTGGCGGGCCTATCCGGGCGGTGCCCTCCGTGTGCAGTTTGCGGGTGAGCGCCTGCTCCACTTGCAATTAAATGCCGGTTTTGGTCGCTTTATCGAGCAGGCCGATGGCTGGCTGCCGGATACTGAGGCCGGGATACAGCCCAACACTTTTGTAGAAACGTCTCTCTTCTACACCGACCTGCGCCTGCGGCTGCGCCCCTGGGCGCGCCGGGTGGTACACCCCTACTTTGGGGTAGGGGTGGGGTTTTTGTTTTATTCTCCCCGCGATGCCGAGGGCAATTCCCTGGCTGAAAACACCCTGACCCGGGAGGCCGGCGAGGTATACGGTAGTACGACGGCCGCTTTTCCGCTCAATGCGGGACTCATGGTGCGCCTCAACCCGCAGCTGAGCCTCGGGCTGGGCTATACCTACCGGGTCCTTGGCGGCGACTACCTCGACAACATCGGCCAACTCGGCCGGCAGGCCGGCAATGACCAGCTCCACGCGGTGGACCTGACCCTGTACGTGGCCTTCCAGCCGCCGCGGATCGAGGAGCCGCCGGTGCGGCCCGACAGGCCTGAGCCCGCTGAGCCGCTATGGGTGGCTCGCCCGGCACCGGAGGGACTTTTTCTGCCCAGCAATGATGCCACCTGGATTGAGCTGTGGTCCTGGGCTGCGCCTAGCCCCACAGACGAAAACGCCGTCGAGCGTTTTCGCTATCAGGTGCACTGAGGCGGATCAGTTTGTCGTGTAGACCTTTCTTTCTGAGGCTGGTCCCGTCGGGACCTGCCTCAGCCATGAAAATATTTCTGGTTCAATCCGCTGAGAGCGATCTTCTCTGCGCAAACCCTTGCGCGGCCAGATGGCCCCCGGTGAGGTCCATAGACGAACTTAGGTCATCTTTTCTAAATCGGCTCTCCGATTCTGTTTAGCCAATTTCGGTCAAAGATTAAACACC
>RFHL01000025.1 GCA_003696875.1 Bacteroidota bacterium
CCCTACCTGTTTCCGGGAGAGGCCTGTAGTGGCAGCGGCTGGACCCCCGCCAATGCCGGGCTGGCTCCTACCGACTGGCGAATGGTCGGAACCACAGGTCCTATCAGCCTGGCTCCCGGCCAGCGCGAGACCCTGGTGTTTCAGTTTTCGGTGGCTCGTGCCCCCAGCGGCATGCCCGATGAGGCGGTTTGTCTGCTGCAGGACCTGGCCGACGACCTGCGGCAGCTCCATGCACTGGAATATGTGGGATGCCAGCTGGATGGCCTGGTCTTCCCGGGAGACGCCAACCACGATCAGGTCGCCAATGCCTGGGACCTCCTGTCGCTGGGCGTAGCCTTTGGGGCCAGCGGCCCGGCCCGACCACAAGCCAGCCTGGGCTGGCAGGGGCAGATTGCCCCCCTGTGGGGACAGAGCCTGGCCAGTGGCGTAGACTTTCGCCATGTCGACACCGACGGGGATGGCAACATCACCTGGGCCGATACCCTGGCCATCAACTTGAATTACGGCTTGGTTCATGCCAGCAACAAGAACCAGGCGAATGGCGGAGTACCTCTGCTCATTGACATGAACATCGGCACCGCCAATCCAGGTGACACCCTGCGCTTCCCCATCGAGCTGGGGACAGCCGACACCATGGGGGTGGACGTCTACGGGCTGGCTTTTCAGCTGGAGTACGACACGGCCATGGTGCTCCCCGGAAGCCTGGGCCTGGACATGGGCCAGTCCTGGCTCGGCACCAAGGGAAATGACCTCCTGACCATCCTGCACCAGGACCACAGCCGAGGCACCATCGACATCGGTATGGTACGCAACGATCACTTACCCCGGACCAACTATGGCCCTATCGGCAGCCTGATCGTCGTCCTGGACGACGACATCGCCAAGCGGCTCCAGCCTCTGACCCTTTCTTTTGTCCAGGCCAACCTGATTGACCCAAATGAGCAAGACATCCCCCTTGCTCCCCGAAATAACAGCCTGGACATCCAGACTAGCCTGTCGAATGATTGGCCAGCCGACCTGGCGGTCTTCCCAAACCCGGCCCAGAGCGCCTTGTATTTCCGATCGGCCCGGCCAGACCTCCGGGAGGCCCAGCTGATTCACCCCAACGGTCAGCTCGTCGCCCAAAAAACCTGGGGGCTGCCTGCGGGTGAACTATCCTGGATCTTACCCAGTCTGCCTAGCGGACTATACTTTCTGCGGGTCCGCACCCAAACGGGCATTCACTGCCGATCAATGGTAATCGAGTAACAAATTTTTCCTCTTCAAAGCTTCTCGCGCGGCGGCTCTCTCTGGAGAGTCGCCGCGCTGGTATACAAAGCTGAGGCCTTCCGGACAAAAACCGTAAAACCTGATGGGGGCTCCAGACCAGGCCCGCATCCTCATCGGGGAGGAAATATGCCAGGGGCATTGATTTTTCTCTGCCGGGCACTTTACCTTTACCGGCCATGACGAGAAAAATCGCCATATCGGATATCCATGGCTGTGCCCGCACCCTGCGGCGGCTCCTGGAGAAAAAAGTGCGTCTCACCCCGGGAGACGAGCTTTTTTTTCTGGGAGACTACATTAACCGAGGGCCCGACAGCGCTGGCGTGATATCCTACATCCGCGAGCTAAAGGCGGAAGGCTTTTCCGTCACCTGTCTGATGGGCAACCACGAAGACCGCTACCTGCAGCAGTGGGGAGATCGGGGCTACCTTAAGCAGTCGCTTCCGGATTGGCGGGACTTCTTCGACACGCTGCTTCCCTACCACATCGAAGGGCGGTACATCCTCGTGCATGCAGGTCTGAACTTTTCGGCGGCCGATCCAATGGCCGACACCTTCTCCATGATGTACATCCGAAACTGGAAGCATCGCGTCAAGCGATCCTGGCTCAAAGGCCGAGTCATCATTCATGGCCATACCCGACAGACGGTCACCCAGATTCGACGGGGCGTCGCGATGGGCGGACCGGTGATCAGCATCGACGCGGGCTGCTACGCCATCGAACAGGCCGGTCAGGGGCACCTCTGCGCCTTTGA
>RFHL01000300.1 GCA_003696875.1 Bacteroidota bacterium
GGGTAGAGCCGCCGCCACTGCTGGCGTCGCCGAGCAGGAGGCTGCGCACCATCACCCGGCCCAGGCTGCGCAGGTCCACGCCGTCGTGGGTCCAGAAGCGGACATCTTCGGTGGCGATCAGCGCATCGATAAAGGCCGGGGGCAGGTCCGCGATGCGGACTTCGGTGCGGTTTTCCAGAAAATATTTGCCCAACAATTCGCCTTCGATGCTGTAGACCTCCGAAGCCAAGTCGTTCTGGAGGACTTGTAGCTCAGAGGCCTCCGGGAGCTTGCCCAGCCACTCCAGCCGAACCGCCGTATCCAGGCCGATGAGCAGCATCGCCCCGCATCCCAGTGCGCCGAGCAGAAGACTCAGAATGCGAAATGTTCGCATCCAGCCGGTGATTCGATTCAGCAAGGTTGCGGCAGCAGCAGGTTGGTTCATGGGGCAGACACAGATCAGAAGCACATGGGAACAGGCCGGAAAGAAAAAAAGCGCTGGGGGCACACAAGCCTGGATCACATCGGAATCAGCGTAATTCGATAAGCTTATATCCAAGGTCTCGCTTCCCGGCTCTCGATTCTCGCCTCTAAATATGCGCATTTTCGCTTGCGGGAAAAAGCCGCCCTCCCTTCTTTTCTTTGGTACATCGCCTTCTGTCTTGGTGGAATCCAGAGACCTCATTACCTTCGGGGCTTAAAGGAACTCTATGCGTTATCTGATTGCTTGCAGCCTCAGCCTACTTTTCCTGGCCGCCTGTGCGCCCGAGAAAGAGGCTACCACGGCTCCGCCGCCGGCCCTGGATTTTGAGACCCGCCGCTTTGACCGGCAGGGCGGGAGCTGTCCTGATGACGGCACCGACTGTATGCGCATCAGCCTCGCCTATCCCGAGGCGACCGGGGGGACTATGGCCTTTCGCACCCATTTCAATGCCTTTGTCCAGCAGTTTCTGGTGTCGGTCCTCGACGTGGAGCCGGAGGGCAGCGGGCACTCGATTGACACCCTGGCCAGCCAGTTGTTGGCCGACTATGCCCGCTATGTCGCCGAGAGCGACATGGGCCTGCCCTGGAGCCTGGAGGTCAAGGGGGAGATTCTCTACCGCACGGAGCAGCGGGTCTCCGTGCGCCTCAACAGCTATTCCTACATGGGCGGGGCCCATCCCAATGCCTTTACCACCCTGGCGACTTTTGATCTTACTACGGGAAATGAGCTGGCCCTGCCAGATCTGGTCCGCGATACAGTGGCTTTCCGCCAACTGGCCGAGGCGGCCTTTCGCGCCGACAAGGGGCTCGAACCCGCCCAGAGCCTGGGCGATGCGGGCTATTTCTTTCCTGGGGACCAGTTTGTTCTCCCCGCCAACTTTGCCCTCCATCCGGAGGGTATCCTCCTCTACTACAATGCCTACGAGGTAGGTCCCTATGTCATGGGACCTACCTCCCTGTTGCTGTCACGGGAAAAGCTGGGGGATTTGCTACGCTAAACGCAAAACGCCTCTACTCCATGTACAACTCCAGCAGGCCCTCGGGCAGGCGGGTCTGCAGGGTGCCGGCCTCCAGGTCGGCCAGGCCGACAAATTCGTCGGTCACTGGAATCAGGACTTCCCGGTCCAGGTAGTCCATGACCAGGATATCCTGGGCCACACTTTCCTGAAAACCCTTCACCGTGCCTAATTGGCCCAGATTCTCATCCACAATCTGGAAGCCGATCACCTCAAAGTAGTAAAAATGGCCTTCGGGCAAGGCGGGCAGCTCTGCTTCCGGGAAAAAGAGGGTGTGGCCGCGCAGGTCCTCGGCGCCATTGCGGTCGGTTACTTCCGCAAAAGTGATCAGGGCAGACTTGTCGCCCGTAATCTGAAAGGTCTTGACACTCAGGCGAAAGAGTGGCTCTTCCCCTTTGGCCAGGTAGAAGTGTTTTTCGCCGGCGTAGTCTCGGAGGTCCATCACGTCAAAGACGGCTTTGACCTGTCCCCGGACGCCGTGGGCCTTGGCAATGTAGCCCAGTTCGATACAATCTTCGCGCTGCATAGGTGTTGTCTGATGCGGTGGGAAAAGGACTTGTCCTTTAAAAAAAGGCATGCCACCCCAAGGGGTGGCATGTTCACAGGTCATGTTCGGTCCGCCTTATTCAGCGGGCTTTTCTTCTTCCTCAGCAGGCACCTCGGCTTCAGGAGCTTCCTCTACGACGGGGGCATCCTCAACGGCAGCAGCCTCTTCTACGACAGGTGCCTCTTCTACGACAGGTGCTTCCTCGACCGCAGGAGCCTCTTCCGCAGCCGGGGCTTCGGCGACAGGCTCAGGCTTGGCTACCTTCACATCTTTGCCGGGAATCGGCTCAAGGGGGTCACCGTGCTGGTTGACGGAGATGACTTTCTTTTTCTTCTTATTGTCCTTTTCAATGCGCCACTTGGTGTAGATACGCTCTTGCTCGGCTTCGTCCTTGCCTTGCTTGATCAGGGCAAATTTCAGGGTCACACCGGCGTGACGCAGCAGCGAACGCACGGTGTGGGTAGGTTGGGCGCCCTCGGCCAGCCACTTCAGGGCCAGCTCATGGTCCACAAATACCCGGGCCGGCTCGGCTACGGGATCGTAAAAGCCTACTTTCTCAATGTAGCGGCCGTCGCGCGGGGCGCGGGAGTCGGCGGCGACGATGGCATAGTGGGCGAGTTTCTTACGGCCCTGTCGGCGGAGTCTCAATTTTA
>RFHL01000301.1 GCA_003696875.1 Bacteroidota bacterium
TGAAGGTTCTAACAGGACACATGAGATGCTTCGCTTCGCTCAGCATGACAATCATCGATTGGAGCCATTCAAAGCGATTTTTATCCAAAACTCACGTTATTGGCTACTACTATGTAACGCTGGTTTTTTCCGACCTTGCTCCTGCTTGCTTCTGTTCAGGTGTGGGCGCAGCCCTCACATGCCATTTATCTGGACCTGTCTCAGGAGGATGTGCCCCGCCTGACCGCCGTGGCCCAAAACCTTGCTCCGGGTCAGGCGATGACCTCCCCCTTCCGGGGCGGCGAATTTGTCGTTATCCGCCTCAGATCCCCACGACAACAGTTACGGATTGAGGTGGGGTTTCCGCGAAAAAGCGGGACATGGAAGGCTATCATGCTGCAACCGAAAGACCAGAAACAGATCGCCGTCTGGGGAAACGCCGCCACCGGGCGGCCCCTGAGCGACTGGGAGATCCGGACCATCTACCAGATGGGCGCTTCCCCAATCTGGGCGCTCGCCTGGGAAACCGTGAACCCCAGAGCCGGGGAAAATTTTCGGCTTTTCCCTGCCATTTTAGCGCTGATGGTGTAGCTTTGCTCCTTGCGACAACAATACCATCAGCTATGGAGCTTTCCTTATCGGGGACTACCTACACTCAAGAACTACAGGTTCGGGCCCCAGGCCGGATCAACATCATCGGCGAGCACACCGACTACAATCTGGGGTATGTGTTGCCTGCTGCGATTGACAAGGGGATCACGTTTCGCATCGGTACCCACAGCGGCACCCGCTGCCGGCTGGATGCCGCCAATCTGGATCAAAGCTATGTCTTTGACATAGCGGATATACCCGGGCCTGAAGCCGATATGCCCGGCTGGGCCCGCTATCTGGTGGGCGTGGTGGCCGAGCTACAGGCTGCCGGCCATACGGTAGGCGGCTTTGATGCCGCCTTTGGGGGAGACATCCCGATCGGATCGGGCCTCTCCTCCTCGGCCGCCCTGGAGTGCGGCCTCGCCTGGGGACTGGATCAGCTCTATGGCCTCGGCCTGGACCGTATGGCCCTCGCCCAGGCGGCCCAGCGGGCCGAGCACACCTATCCCGGGGTCAAGTGTGGCCTGATGGACCAGTTTGCCAGCCTGCATGGGCAGGCCGGGCAGGTCGTGCGGCTGGACTGTCGCTCGCTGGATTTTGCCTACTTTCCCTTTGATACCGAGACCTATCGCCTTGTCCTGTTCAATACCAAGGTCGAACACTCCCTGGCCGGCAGCGAATACAACACCCGGCGCCTGCAGTGCGAGGAAGGCGTCCTGCGTCTGCAGGCGTTCTTTCCCGACATTGCCTCCCTGCGGGATGTGAGTCCGGACATGCTGGCGGCTCATGCCGGGGATTTGCCGGAGATTATTTATCAGCGCTGCGCCCATGTGGTGCACGAAAATGCCCGCGTGCTGGCTACCTGCGATGCCCTGGCCGCCGGAAACCTGGCCGCAGTTGGCAGCCATATGTTTGCTTCCCACGACAGCCTGCAGCACCAGTACGAGGTGAGCTGCGAAGAACTCGATTTCCTCGTCGATCAGGTGCGGGAAGACCCTGCCGTCCTGGGCGCCCGGATGATGGGAGGCGGCTTTGGGGGCTGCACACTCAACCTCGTGCAACGGGAGGCCGTCCCAGCTCTGCAGAAGCGGATCGAAGCGGCCTATTCCGCCCGCTATGGCCGGGCTCCTGAGACCTATATTGTCCGTATTATGGATGGGGTAGGGGATGTCCAATAGCCTAGGGTATTGTCGCCTCTTCTGCACTGATCTGTTCAAAGAATCTCCCGATGAAAGGAAAAACCGTCGTTATCACCGGAGCCACCTCCGGGATCGGACGTGCCACGGCTCTGGCCCTTGCGAAGCAGGGCGCCCGCGTGATCTTCAATACCCGCGACCTGATCCGGGGTGAAGCCGTCTGTGAAGCCCTCCAAAACGAATCCGGAAACCCGGAGGTGGAGGTGTACCCTGGAGACCTGGCCTCCTTTACCTCCATTCGGGAGTTTGCCCAAGATGTGCTGGCGGCCACCGATCGCATCGATGTCCTCATCAACAATGCCGGGGTGTGGATGACAGAATTCAAAACCAGTGAGGAGGGCTACGAATACACCCTCGCGGTGAACCATCTGGCCCCTTTTCTGCTGACCCATCTGCTCCTGGACCGGCTCAAGGCCAGCGCCCCTGCCCGCATTGTCAATTTGTCCTCGGCCCTGCACACGCGGGGCCAGGTAGTGGTGGATGAACTGGGCGAAGCCTCAGGCGAGGGGAAGTTTGATGGCATGCAGCTCTACAGCGATACCAAGCTCATGAATGCGCTCTTTTCTCTGGAGCTTTCCCGGCAGTTGGAAGGTACCGGCGTCACCAGCAATGCGGTTCATCCCGGCCTGATTTCCACCAATCTGGCCCGGGATACGAATGCGCTGATGAAAGGAATTTTCCGAATGATCGGTAAAAAAACGCGTTCCGGGGCGGAACCGATCGTACATTTGGCGAGTTCACCTGAGCTGGAAGGCGTGTCTGGCGTCTACTTTGACCGGTTGAAGCCGCGCAAGCCGGCCTCCGCCGCCCGGGATACTGACTTGGCCCAGGCCTTATGGGCCAAGAGCCTGGAGCTATCCCTGCTTTCCGAAAGGGAAAGGGAGGAATAGGTACAGGCCGCTTTCCAGGCCGAAACGCGTTTAACTTGTGAACCCTACCCGATCCGATCCCATCGGATCGTCTGACTGCAGCTGGATTTTCCTTCGACGATACGCAATCCATTCAAGCATGAAACGATTTTTCCTGGTTACGCTGGTTTGCCTGGGCGCGCTCACGACGGTGCTGGCCCAGCGGAATCGCCCCAACTTTTCGATCCAATTGGGGTATGGCACCCGTTTTTTCAATCCTGCACCGCTTAATCTGGCCATCGACAGCGTTTACAACGTTCAGGCTGCGGCCTTGGGACTTGATCAGGGGCTTTCAGAGGTAAAGTGGACCCCGGGGTTCTTTGGAGCGGTAGCCCTGCACCGTGGGCGGGCCAGCTTCCGGGCCAGTTATTCCACCTTTGGGGCGAGCTCCTTTGCGCTGGGGATCGACTCTGTGGGGCTCGATTACCGGCGCGACCTGGCCGTTCGGGGTCAGCTGGTTACCGTATCGCTTACCAGCGAGCTCATCCCCATCGGGGATTATGTGACCTTTTGTGTGGGAACCGGCTTCAATGCCATGCGGTTGCAGACCGCTACGGCGCAGGTGGCGGCCTCGGCCTTTGACCCGGAGGCGGAGTTGCAGATCGTCAGTGACGAATGGAAACCCGGCTTTCTGGTGCAGGCCCCCTTCCGGGTGCACATTCCGCCGATATTTGCCATCTCCCTGGAGCCCTATTATCAGGTATTCTTCTCGCCGGGGGACTTCACGGGCGTTAGCCGGGCCATCAGTGGCCCCAGTAGCCTGGACGGCCGCTTAAAAGGGGATATTGACCATTTTGGGATCAATGCGGCCCTGATCGTGTATCTGCGGCCTCGATAAGAGCCTTGGTGAGGTGGCAGGCTGAGCGTGGGCCGGGTACCCCCCGGACCACGCTTGCTTTTTGGAGACAGGATGGAAATTGATATGAAAAACTCTATATTTATTGAGTAAGTAGTATGAAACCTGCCGCACCGGCGTCTATCCAAAGGTATGAAACAAGTCCCCAAATCTTCGAAAGCCGCCCGCGGCACCGTACAGTGTGACAACACCACCCTCCATCTGCTCAAGGCCAATGATTTTGTGGCCGAGCGGATCCGCGAGGAGATGGCGCGTCGGCAGGTGCTTATGGTCAATGTCGTTTCCTCAGCCGGTAGTGGCAAGACCACGCTGCTGCAGGAGACCGCCAAGCGGCTCGCTGGCAAACTCAGCATGAAAGTCCTTGTCGGCGATTTGGAGACCGAGCGTGACGCCGACCGCCTGCGGCAGGTCGGGGTAGACGCGTTGCAGATTGTCACCGGTGGGATCTGCCATCTGGAGGCCCAGATGGTCTGGCAAGGGATGGAAGGACTCAACCTGGAGGGGACCGATTTGCTGTTTGTGGAGAATGTAGGAAATCTGGTCTGCCCGGCCTCTTTCGACCTGGGCGAAGATTACCGGGTGACCCTCATGGCCACCACCGAGGGGGATGACAAGCCCCGGAAATACCCCCGGATGTTTCTGACCAGCGAGCTGATGCTCGTTTCCAAGTCCGACCTATTGCCCTACCTGCCGTTTTCCGTCGAGGCGGTGACCCACGATGCCCGGGAGGTGAATCCCGACTTGGAGGTAATCTCCATTTCCAGCCTGAATGGAGAGGGACTCGATGCCTGGTGCGAGTGGCTCCTCACAAGGGTGCAGGCCAAGAAAGCCGGCACCGAAATGAGCCTGAACAAGGCCCTGCGGTGAAGCGGGTCCATCTGCATATTCAAGGGCAGGTACAGGGTGTGGGTTTTCGCCCCCTGGTCTATCGGCTGGCCCGGGCTCGCGGGCTCACCGGCTGGGTCTCCAATGGTACCGATGGGGTACACATCGAGATCGACGGCAATACGTCCGTCGCGGAAGCTTTGCTGGCCGACATCCGGTCGGCATGCCCCCCCACCGCCCGCATCACCGGGCATGAGATCACAGCCGCCCCTGTCGGGGCGGAATATCCGGATTTTCGCATCGTCGAGAGCACTGCCAATGTCTCGGTCAGCCTCCTGCTGACTCCCGACATCGCCCTCTGTCCCCGCTGCCGGCAGGAGCTGACCGAAGCAGGTAACCGCCGCGAGGGCTACCCCTTTGTCACCTGCACCCAATGCGGGCCGCGCTATTCCATCATTCGCGACCTGCCCTACGATCGCCCTCTTACCACCATGGCTCCCTTTGCCCTGTGTGTAGACTGCCAGACCGAGTATGACGATCCGGCAGACCGGCGCTTTTTTTCCCAAACTAATTCTTGCCCCCACTGTGCCGTACCGCTACGCTGGACAGTCGCTGGAAATGCGCCGCAAACGGGCGAAGCGGAAGACCTCATCGCTGCTGCAGTGGACAGCCTGGAAGCCGGGAACATCGTCGCCGTCAAGGGTATCGGCGGCTATCTGCTCTGCTGCGACGCCACCCGGCCCGGCCCGGTGGCCCGGCTGCGGTCTCGAAAGCAGCGCCCGGCCAAGCCCTTTGCCGTCCTGTATCCCGACCTGGGCATGCTGGCCGGGGATGTGGCACTGACGCCCGCCGCCCGCCCCCTGCTCACCGGCCCTGTATCGCCGGTGCTCCTCCTGCCCCTGCGGCCACAGCCGCAGCATGTAGACGCGGAGGGGGTAGCCCCGGGCCTGGATCACTTGGGTGTCATGCTGCCTTATGCGCCCCTCTTGCAGCGGCTGAGCAGCCGCTTTGGCCGGCCACTAGTGGCCACCTCAGCCAATGTGAGTGGGTCGCCCATGATCCATCGGGATGCCACGGCCCAGCAGGAACTCGCCGGCCTGGCCGACGCCTGGCTGGGACA
>RFHL01000302.1 GCA_003696875.1 Bacteroidota bacterium
CCTTTGTCGTAGTCTTGCAGGATGAGCCCGTCGATCTCGTCCCAAAGCGGGACCAATTTTGCTTGCAGGCCCGTTGACTCAGCCGCGGTCAGCCCAAAGCGGTCTTCCCGGTCTACTCGCAGCACTTGCTGCCGGTTGCCCAGGATGCGCACCTTGAGGGTGGTGCGCCGCTCGGAAGAGGCCAGCAGGGGCCGGGTATCGAAATTGGCCAGCTGCGCCAGCTGGCGCAGGAGCGCGCCTTCGGGATCGTCGCCGACCAGGCCACAGAGCAGCGGTTGTACGCCCAGCGCGGCGAGGTTGAGGGCCACATTTGCCGCCCCGCCGGGGCGGTTTTCTTCCGAATTCACATCCACCACCGGCACCGGCGCCTCAGGCGAGATCCGCTCCACCTTGCCCCACAGATAGCGGTCCAGCATCAAATCTCCCACCACCAGGATGCGGAGGCCCCGGCAGGCAGTAAGGAATTCGTCGATGGAGAGGGCAGAGGTCAGGGGTCAGAGAAGAGAGGTCAGAGAAGAGAAGTCAGAGGTGCCCACGAGCGGGATTTCACGTTAGTTGGCCGGGTGGTCATTGAGCTTGTCGAAATGCCGCGCAAGCGTTCCAGAGGTTGGAGGAGAAATAGGCCCCTCAACCGAGAAGGCAGGCAAAGCGAGGAGAGGCCTACATCGCCATCGGAAATAAATCAGGAAAGCTGCCCCAATGCCCGGCTCAAGCGACCCACGGCGTCTTCCAGGACGCTGGGGGCATAGGCGTAGGACAGGCGCACGTGCCGGTCGGTGCCAAAAGCGGAGCCGGGTACTACCGCCAGTCCTTCGGCTTCCACCAGGTGGAGGCAGAGGTCGTCGATGGTCTCAATGAGTTGTCCGGCGGGGGTTTTGCGGCCCAGGAAGGCCCCCAGATCGGGATAGAAATAAAAGGCCCCGTCGGGAAGAATGACGTCCACGCCCTCAATGGCCTTGAGTTGAGGGTAGAGCAGGTCCCGCCGACGGCGAAACTCGTCGCGCATGGCCAGTGAAGGTCCCAGGTCCTGCGTCAGGGCCGCCACGGCGCCCTGCTGCGAAAAGGCCGTAGCTCCGGAGGTGCATTGGCCTTGCAGCTTTTCGCACAGAGCCGCAATTTCTTGGGGCGCAGCGATATAACCCAGGCGCCAGCCAGTCATGGCAAAGCCCTTGGAGAAGCCGTTGACGGTGATGGTGCGGTCCATCATGCCGTCGAAGGTCCCGAGGCTCACGTGCTCGGTCTCGTAGGTGATCAGTTCGTAGATCTCGTCCGAGATGATCAGCACTTGTGGATGCCGGCGCAGCACCGCCGCCAAGGCGGCGAGTTCGTCCCCGGTATACATGCTGCCGGTGGGGTTGGAGGGAGTATTGAGAAAAAGCAGCTTGGTCTGTGGGGTGATGGCCGCCTCCAGCTGCTCGGGGCTGATTTTGAAGGCCGTATCAATGCCGGTAGGTAGCACCGTCATCCGGGCCTGGGCCAGGTGCACCATCGCGGCATAGGAGACCCAGTAGGGGGCCGGAACCAGCACTTCGTCGCCGGGATTCAACACCGCCAGTACGACATTGTAAAGGCTCTGCTTGGCCCCGGTCGAAACTACAATCTGGCTGGGGGCATAGTCCAGTCCATTTTCCCGTTTGAGCTTATCGACGATGGCCTGCCGCAGTTCGGGATAGCCCGAGACTGGCGGATAGTGGGTAAATCCCTGGTCCAGGGCGGCCTTGGCCGCCTCGCGGATGTGCGCGGGCGTGTCCATGTCGGGCTCTCCGAGGGTAAGCCCGATGACGTCCCGGCCTTCGGCCTTGAGCGCGCGCACTTTCTTGGCGATGCCCAGGGTGGCCGATTCTTCGAGCGAGGTGATGCGTTGGGAAAATTGCATAATACTTAGATTTCGGGCGGCAAGATATCAATTTTTGCCAAGCAATTCTGCCTATTTGTTATTCTCTTTGGCGGTGCTAGCGAGGCCGGAAGTGCGCTGGTCTTCAGGCCGCATGGGATGCTTCCAGCGGCGGTGGCTCCACAGCCAGTAAGGCGGTTGCTCGCGGATCGCCGCTTCCAGCGGGCGGTTGAGAAATTCGGTATAACGCCTTTGGTTTTCGGGCGTATCGGGCAGAAAGTTCTCGGTTGGCAGCGGGCGAATCTCCAGGGTGTAGCGGCCCCGGCGCAACTTGCGCATATCGGCATAGTAGACCGGGACCTGCGCCCGCAGGGCGAGACGCGCCACGCTGGTGTGGACCGCCGTCGGCTGTCCCAGAAAGGACATATAAAACTGCGCCTGGCTCCGGTTGGGCGACTGGTCGGCCAGAAAGCCGATCAAGCTGGGTTGCTTCAGCTTGCGTAGCGCCTGAATCATCGCCCGCTTCATCGGCAGCATCTGTACCCCCCGGCGCTCGCGCAGCTCGCGCATCAGTTCGTCAAAAAAAGCCGGCCGAAAGGGGCTGTAGATGGCGTAGGTGGGCACCTTGTCGCGCATCAGCAAGTCGATACGGGCCAGCAACCACTCGTGGTTGCCGTGATGCGAAGCCAGCAGGATGCTGCCTTTTGTCCGAGCCGCGATCGCCTCGGCAATCTCTGGATTGAGCACCTGCACCCGCCGGGCCAGGGCCCGGTCCGACAGGGTGAGCCCCTTGACCGTCTCGACCAGCAGGTCGGCAAAGTGCCGGTAGAACTGCCGCTCGGTGCGCCGGCGCTGCGCCGGTGTCCAATCCGGGAAGCAGCGCGTCAGATTGGCCGACACCACCGCCCGCCGGTAGCGAAAGACCCAGAATAGCAGCAAAAACAGCAGCTCACTCACCCCATACCAGATGCCAAATGGCAGTTGGCTCAGCAGCCATACCGCCGCATAGCTCAGGTAATATGCTGCACCCTTGCCCTTCATCCTGCAAACATACGGCCCGGGCGGGGTTTTTCCTTGGGAGCTTTGGGTTCTCAAAAGCTTTCTGCTCCGGCCTCCCGGTCGGGATAGATCCGCCCCGCCGGAGCATACTCGCATCGGGCTGGGAAGCCCGGATCGGAAAAGCCCGGCAGAAAGCCCAAAAACCCGCTTTTTCCCGCTTGCTAAAAAGGTCGCTACCCCCTACCTTTGCCCTGCTACACCAGCCCGGGTGGCGGAATTGGTAGACGCGCCGGACTCAAAATCCGGTGCCCCTTAAAGGCGTGTGGGTTCGAGCCCCACCCCGGGTACTCCTACAAAAAAAGCCCTCTGAACTGCTTCAGAGGGCTTTTTTATACCCCAAAAGTAGGACAGGACGTCACAATCTGGCCCTGTGTAACGGGCAGACCTATGACCCTTCCATCAGCTCCTGGATCAGGGGATTTACGATGCCGGCCCGGGAAATGTGGGCATCATGTCCCGTATTGGGCAAAATAAGCAACCGGCTTCCCGGGATGTGGCGATACAGATAGACCTGATGTTCCATTTTGATCGAATCGCTATCTCCGGCAACAATCAAGACCGGGCAGCTGATGCGGTTCAGGTCGGCTTCCGATAGGTTGGGCTCCTCCAGCCATAGCTTTTGCATCCCCTTGACAAATTCGACGCGCTTATCAGCCGGATACTCGGGCCAATCTGACCCAATCTGCTCCGCCATTTCTTGGATGTTCATGTTCTGTACCCATGCGATGTCTGCGGGGAAAAAGGCGGTGGTGTCGGCCACAGAATTGGCGCCAATGACGACCAGGTGCTTGACCATTTCGGGATGCTGTCCGGCGAGGATGGCCCCGGTAATCCCGCCATCGCTGAAGCCGATGATGCTCACCCGGTCAATGCCCAGAGCCTCCAGAAATTGGTAGGTATCTGCGGCAAAAAGCTCATAGCTGAAGGCTTTCTCGTCAAATTCCGACCGCCTATGGCCTCGGGTATCAAAGGTGATGAGGCGGTGAGTTTGGAAAAAATGCTCGAATTGCGCCGCAAATTGCCCCTCACTCGTGCCAAACCCCCCGTGCAGGAATAGGATCGGATCCCCTTCCCCCGCTTCCTGATAGAACAAGCGAATGCCATTGACGGAGACATAGCCGGACTTGAAGACGATGGAGTCGGCGGGTATGGGCGCACGGGGTCCGGTGGTGCGGGCAGGCATGGCATACGCCATGCTCATCCAGATCAGGAAAAAGAAAAAACGGACATTGTTCATAGGGGATAGGAGTAGAGGCATGGCGAACGGGTGGGACAGGTCAAGCTTTGAGCTGAACCGGGGACCAACCAGATGGACGGTCTTCACAAAGATAGAACAAACAGGTTTCCCCGACCCGATTGCCGGGCCTATTCTCCACGGGCTATGCCCCCATCGTCGGGATGATGTCGGGCGGATTTCTGAGGGCTTCGGTCAATGAAACCTCCCTATGGGTCAAAATACCCGGTTGTTGGGTCAAAGGCGTTCGTTTGGGTTCCCCCCGAGGTGACATCTTTGGTGGTAGCCTTCTCGCAACCTGAGCCTCATGGGGCAGAAGCCCGTCTGGGGGTAGGGCTGGCCGAGGCCGCCTTGATTGCAAAAGTAGTGCTGATCTTGGGCGGGTTGATGCGTATGCTGGGACATTCCGCCGAGCCCATTCCGCCCCTCCTGGTCAATGAAACCGGCCAATTTGCCAAGCTCTCGGCTGACAACATGAATTGGAAGGTGCCCTTGGCTTCGCTGGTTGGGTACGTGGGCGAATTTAGCAGCGGTCTGCCCAACCGCATCTTGCCTGTTCATGTCAACTATCTGTACCAGACCCTGTTCCGGGTGAAGCCGCAGGCGATCCTCCCCTGGAAAGAGGCGGAAACATCCGCTATGAAGGTGCTGGTCGGCGGCTATTCCCAATTGGATGCCTTGCAGCAGTATGATCGCAGCGTAACGCAGGGTAGGAAATAGTATTTGCTGGGGTGAGGAGTAGTCGGTGATTCATCCCCGCTCCCCGACGATCGATCTTCCGTTGGCGTCCGTGGTCAGGATCTCACTCATAATAATCGAAAAAAGGCCGCATGTGGGCATAGGCCTCCAATAGCTTGTCGACAAAGTCGTCCGCCAGCACCTCTGCATCGGAAAAGGACCTCTTGACGATAAACTGCTTCATGCGAATGAGGTCTATATCGGGATGCGTCTGGTCAAATCCTTTGGGGGCCACTTCACCTCATGGCTCCCCACGTTGTAGGCTTCGGGTAAGCAACTGAAAATGAAAACTTTGAACCAATGGGGTGACCGGCCCCATTCATCACGCCAAAGTAGCAGACGGATGGTGTAGACGATTGCGATGGACTTTTCCGCTTTCCGGCAGCCTCCTTTTTCGTTTTTGGATTCTGCTGCCTCATTCCCCAAATTGAAAGATAGAACGGACACTCAAGTACTGCTACCAGCTACGATTCCTATGGCAAAACCCCCCTTACGCAGCCAGGCCTGGTTTGGCCGGGACGGCAAAGACGGCTTCATCTACCGCGCCTGGATGAAAAAGGCCGGCATCCCTGATTATGCCTTTGACGGCCGGCCGGTGATCGGTATCTGTAACACCTGGTCGGAACTCACGCCCTGTAATTCCCATTTTCGGGAACTGGCCGAGCACGTGAAGAGCGGTGTGTACGAGGCCGGTGGCTTTCCGTTGGAGTTTCCGGCCATGTCGCTGGGCGAGACCCAGATGAAGCCCACGGCGATGCTCTACCGCAACCTCGCGGCCATGGAGGGGGAGGAGAGCATCCGCGCCAATCCGATAGATGGCGTGGTGCTACTCTGTGGCTGCGACAAGACCACCCCCGCTCTGGTGATGGGGGCCTGCAGTGTCGACCTGCCGGCGATTGTCGTCTCGGGCGGGCCTATGCTCACCGGCCATTTTCGCGGCAAACGCATCAGCACCTCGGATGTCTGGCGTTTTAGCGAGGCCTATCGGGTGGGCGAAATGAATGCCGCCGACCTGCGCGAGGCCGAGGCGGGCATGTGTCGCAGCGATGGTCACTGTGCGGTGATGGGTACCGCCTCGACCATGGCCTGCATGGTGGAGGCCCTCGGCCTTGCGCTGCCGGGCAATGCAGCCATCCCCGCGCCGGATGCGGCGCGCAAGGTGATGGCCCGGCGGGCCGGGGTCGAGATCGTACGCCTGGTCCAGGAGGATGTCAAGCCCTCGGATATCCTGGTGCGCGAGGCCTTCGAAAATGCCATCCGCGTCAATGCCGCCATCGGCGGCTCGACCAATTTTGTCATCCATCTGCTGGCCATTGCCGGTCGGGTGGGCATCGACCTCAAGCTCGACGATTTTGATCGCCTCTCGGCCGATATTCCGCTGCTGCTCAATCTCCAGCCCTCGGGGCAGCACTTTATGGAAGACTTCTACTACGCCGGCGGTTTGCCCGCGATCATGCGCGAGCTGCTGCCGCAGCTCCACGGGGATTGCCTCACCGTCAGTGGCCACCGCCTCAGCGAAAATGTAC
>RFHL01000303.1 GCA_003696875.1 Bacteroidota bacterium
ACCAACTGGTGTCCCGCAAGTGGCGGGTGCACCCTACCACCATCGATCTGGGCGATGGCGTCCTGATCGGCGAGGGCGGGCTATCCCTGATGGCCGGCCCCTGCTCTATCGAGGATGAGGGACAGATCGAGGCGATCATTGGTCACCTGCAGGCCCAGGACATCCGCATCATGCGCGGCGGCGTATACAAGCCGCGTTCTTCGCCCTATTCCTTCCGGGGGCTGGGCATCGAGGGGCTCAAGCTCTGGCATGGAATGGCCCGGGCGGCGGGCATCAAGATCATCACCGAGGTGATGCAGGTCTCCCAGATTGAGGAGATGATCGACTACGTGGACATCTTCCAGGTAGGGGCCCGTAACACGCAGAACTTCAACTTGCTCGACGCTCTGGGCGAGGTGGATAAGCCGGTGTTGCTCAAGCGGGGCATTTCTGGCACCATTGATGAGTTGCTGCATTCGGCCGAGTACATCTTCTCGGGTGGCAATGAGAAAATCCTGCTGTGTGAGCGGGGAATTCGCTCCTACGAATCGGCCTACCGCAACACCATGGATATCAATGCTATCGCCATGCTCAAGGAGAAAAGTCACCTGCCGGTGATTGCAGACCCCTCGCATGGCGTGGGCCTGCGCCCCTTCGTAGAGCCGGTGGCGCTGGCCAGCATCATGGCCGGTGCCGATGGCCTGATCTACGAAATCCACCCGGTGCCCGAGCAGGCCAAGTCGGACGCCCAGCAAACCCTGAGCTTTTACCAATCGGCGGAGCTCGTGCGAAAGAGCCGGGCCCTGCATGCCTTGCAGATAGCGGGATATCCGCAGTTTCCGGCCGCATAAGGGCGAACAGGGATGGTTAGAGAATAAGGGATTTGCGTTTGTTTTTCGGGGTGGCTTCATCCATTTTGGATGGAAAGAATGCCCTATGTGGATCCGCCTGTTTAGCAATCGTCTCGCCTTTGTTCGCACCGTCTTGGGGGGGATGTTGTTGCTGGTGGCAGGCTCTACGGTAACCCTGGTCTCCCTGCATCCGGAGTATCATGATCCGATTGTTATTCGGGTAGGCTTGGTGGGCTTCCTGGGGCTATTGTTAGGTTTTTCCTTTTTCCACCCCAAGGCTGGTGTATATTCCGATGGCGTGATGCACCTGGGCATGACCGCCTACCTGGCTTGGTCAGTCTGGGTTCTCGCCGCCAACCAACTGCTGGCAGTGTATAGTCTGGTATGTCTGGTGAGCCTGGCCCTGATGGGGCTGGCGTTTCGACAGATCTTACCACTCCTGGCCTTTAAGGGGAGTTACGGGCTGGCTTTGCTGCTGGTCACCTTTCTGGTACCCGAACCCGAGATGCCCCGGGATGTGATGTTAGTTTTGATTTTGGCCGCCGGAGGCATAGGGGTTACGGTGCATCTCAATCGTATCGCGATCACCAAGGCTCTGTGGAAGAAGGTCCAGGATTTGTCCGGGGTTTCCGCTGAATTGAAGCTTTCCCAGGCCAATCTCAAAGCCATTTTTGACAACTCGCTGCAGGCGCAGGTATTGCTGGACAATGCCTTGCGGGTTCTGGATTATAATCGGCAAGCTGAGGGTTTGCTGTGCCATCTGACGGGCTGGAACATCAAGGCAGGGGAACCCTTCCAGGAAAGTATGGTCCGGGAAGACATAAAGGCCTTGATGCAAAAAGATTTTGAACGAGCCCTGATGGGAGAGGTCGTGCGGGTGACGCGGCGCCTGCAGGCTGGAAAAACCATGATGGCTCTGCAATTTCAGTACCTCCCTGCGGTCGATGCCGATGGGAATCTGCATGGGGTGGTTTTTACGGCTGTGGACCTCACCGAATCCGAAACAGTCAAGGAGAAACTGGAGAACCGGGAGCGGAGCCTGAAGGCCCTGCTATATGCCAATCCGGATATGATCTTTCGCCTGGATCAGGATGGAAGGTGCCTGGATTTCAAGCCCGCAGCCGGGGATTCCAACCATGTGCGCCTGGACCGAATTATCGGAACCAACATCAAGGATGCGCCCATGATGGCCCCCTTGCGGCTGGGCCTGATGGAGGCGATAACGCAAGCCCTGGCTTATCAATCCTTACAGACGTGGCAATACCGAATGGTTTTTCGGGGAGAAGTCCATCAGTATGAGGCTCGTATCGCTCCGGCCAACCAAAATGAGGTAGTATGCATAGTCCGGGATGTAACCTCCGAGCATGTGGCCCGGGAAAAGCTGGCCCAGAACGAGCGGAATCTGAGAACCCTGCTCAATGCCATTCCTAACCCCATTTTCTTCAAAAACATCGACGGCGCGTATATAAGCTGCAACCAAGCCTTTGAAACGTTTATTGGGTACACCCAGCGCGAGCTGGTAGGTAAGACGGCCTTTGACATTGCTCCACCAGAACTGGCCAGGGTGTATCACGAGGCTGATATGAAGCTGATCGCGGAGGGGGGGACCCACCAATACGAGGCGAAGGTAAGAGATGCTCACGGCCGGGAGCGGGATGTATTGTTTTGCAAAGCCATCGTAGAAGGGCGGCCCGGTCAACGGGAAGGCATGGTGGGGGTCATCCTGGACATCACCGAGCGCAAGCAGGCCATGGCAGACCTGCAGGCGGCCAAGGAGCGGGCCGAGGCCGCATCCCGTGCCAAAGCGGAGTTTCTCTCCGTCATGAGTCACGAAATTCGCACCCCCATGAATGCGGTGATTGGGGCGACCAACCTTCTCATGGATGAGCAACCCCGGCCCGATCAGGTCGAAAACCTGGAAACGCTGCGCTTCTCGGCCGAAAACTTGCTGGTCATCATCAACGACATCCTCGACTACAGCAAGATCGAGGCCGGAAAGGTCGAGCTGGAATATCGGCCGGTAGCCTTCCCGGATATTCTGGCCCGCATCCAACGCTCTCTGCGGCCGAAGGCCGAGGAAAAGGGCCTGCGCCTGCGTATCGACATATCGCCCGAGCTGTCTCAGCCCCTCCTCTTTGACAGCACCCGCATGAGCCAGATTTTACTCAACCTGGCCAACAATGCCCTCAAGTTTACCCATGAGGGCGAGGTGGTCCTGCGGGCGCTCTGGCAAGGCCTTCGTGACGGCAAGGCACAGGTGCGGGTGGAAGTCCAGGACACGGGGATCGGAATCAGCCTCGAAGACCAGGAGCGCATCTTTGAGACCTTTACCCAGGCCAACTCGGCTACCACCCGCCAATATGGCGGGACGGGCCTGGGGCTCACCATTTGCAAGCACCTTGTGCACCTGCATGGTGGGGAATTAAAGGTACACAGCAGCCTGGGCAAGGGGTCCTCTTTCTATTTCGACCTGGATTTGGAGGTCCCCCCCCAACCGGTGGAACAGGTAGCCGAAACCCCCATAGGAGGAGCCAGCCACGCCAGTCTGCAAGGGGTGGCGATTCTGGTGGTCGAAGACAACATTATCAATCAGAAAATCGTCTCCCGCTTTCTGAAAAATTGGGGCATGCAGGTAGGCGTCGCAGAAAATGGCCTGGAAGGGGTAGCAGCCGTGGCCCAGGGAGCCTATGAGCTGGTCCTCATGGACCTGCAAATGCCCGAAATGGATGGCTATGAGGCTACCGCCCAGATCCGGGAGATGGGCCCGCCCAAAGCAGGCACTCCCATCATTGCCCTCACCGCTTCGGCCATGATCGATGTCGTCGACGAAGTCAAGGTCGCCGGCATGGACGACTTCGTCACCAAGCCATTCGATCCTTCGATCCTGAAGAGCAAGCTGGAATCCTGGCTCCACATAGGTCGGACCCGTATGGCCGAGTTGGCCTCATAATCCCCGCTCGTCCTTTACCCGGGCGAGTTTGCCGCCGGTACTGCGCGGCACGCCCCCCGGTGGCAGGATTTCAATATCCATACTCAGGCCGATGGTCCCCTTGATGCGCTCCCGGAGCTTGCCCGCCCACTGCCGGTGGGCCGTTTCTGCCTGGTCATCCAAGGCCATCGCTACGGTTTCGGTTGGTTCTACCCGAACCAGGACGCTATCCATGGCCCCTTTTTTGCGCAGCACCAATTGATAGTGGGACGACAATTCGGCTACTTCCCCAAGTACCTCTTCGACCTGGCTGGGAAAGAGGTTGACGCCCCGGATGATGAGCATGTCGTCGGCCCGGCCCTTGATCGGGCCCATCTTGACATGGGTGCGACGGGCGTCGCTGTCGTAGTAGAGGTGGGTGATGTCGTTGGTCCAGTAGCGCATGAGGGGCATGGCTTGCTTGGTGAGGGTGGTAAAGACGAGGACCCCATCCTGCCCTTCGGGCAGGGGGGCGCCGGTCTTCGGGTCCACGATTTCCGGAAAAAAATGGTCTTCCCAGATGTGGGAGCCATGCCGCTCCAGATGGTCCTCCTGAGACACGCCTGGCCCGATGATCTCGCTCAGACCATAGATGTTGGTGGCCGTCACGCCCAGACCGGCCTCGACTTCCGCGCGGACGGCCTCGGTCCAGGGCTCGGCCCCGAGCACGGCATAGCGCACCGCCAGACTGCTAGGGTCGATGCCCCGCGCGCGGATCTCACCCGCCAGGGTGAGAGCATAAGAAGGTGTGCAGCAGATCACCTCCGGCGCAAAGTCCTGCAACAGGGTGAGCTGCCGCTCGGTCATGCCTCCCGAGACGGGAACCACGGCCATGCCCAGACGCTCGCCGCCGTAGTGCATGCCCAGCCCGCCGGTGAAGAGGCCATAGCCGTAGGCATTGTGCAGCTTCATGCCGGGGCGGGCCCCGGCGGCGTAGAGCGAGCGGGCACAGACCTCCGCAAAGAGGTCAATATCCGCCCGGGTATAGCCGACCACCGTCGGCTTGCCGGTGGTCCCGCTGGAGGCGTGGATGCGGTTTACCTCCTCCATGGGCACGGCCAAGAGTCCGAAGGGATACTGGTCGCGCAGGTCGCTCTTGTGGGTGAAGGGCAGCCGGGCCAGGTCTGCGACCCCCCGGATATCGGCGGGTCTGACCCCGGCCGCATCCCACTGATCGCGGTAAAAGGGCACCCGGGCATATAGGTAATCGACCAGTTGGCGCAGGCGCGCATCCTGCAACTGCCGCAGCTGCGGCAGGGGCATGGCTTCAATCTCGGCTTGGTACATCATGGGAGGATTTTGGACCGGTTTCCGCCACCCGCCTGGCCTTCTCACTCCGGCTTGCTTAACCTTCCAATTTAGGGAAGTAGGCTACGAATGCCAAGCTTTTTCTGACCGAGAAGGGGCCTACGCTCCGGCATTCAGCCCCATAACGGAGAAAAGGAGCATAAGCAGGCTCAGCAGTATGATCCCGATCTGCAGGGGATTCCTGGGATTGGCGCGCAGCCAGCGAAAGGCCGACCAGAGGGTCCAGCCGGCCAGGCCGACCCAGAGGACGATGAGCAACATGACGATCGTCCACACGCCCCCTACACTCGCCGACTCCCAGGGGCGAATCAGGACGATGATCAGGTGGAGGAGTGTAGCCAGGGGGAGGGCGTGGGGTTTTTTCATCGCAGCGGGCTAATCGGTTTCTCCTTCCTCGGGATCGTAGCTCAGATGCAGCTGGTGCTGCAGTTTGATCTTCTCGCCATCTCGGGTGTGGGCAAAGGCGCGGATCAGGAAAACCCCCCAGCCGCGGGTAGAAAGCGAAAACTGAGAATCGCGGTCCTTGCGAATGCGGCGCGGTTGGGGAAAGGTAGGATGCAGCAGGTATTCCACCCACTCGACCTCGTCGAGGTCGCCCGTGCCATCATCTTCGAGGAAGACGCGCCAGTCCCAGAGGTCATCTCCTGTGTATTTCCAGGCGTTTCGTAGTCGCAGGTTCATGGGCGCGAGTTTACCAGTCTCAGGGTTTGGGTCAGAAATTGGGGGCTGAAATAGTCGCTCTCCCACTCCTTTTGGGTATCCGTGATGCGCAGCTGCACATAGTCGCGCGGATTCAGGTCATGGATGGTGGCCACCAGCCCGCCGGGTTCCCGGCGGAGCGGGATGTCGACTTCCTTGGCTTCGCCCGTATCATCGTCCAGGATAATGCCCTGGCAGGTGTACTGATTGGGGCGTCCCTCTATCGCGGGTTCACATTGGATGATGATCTTGAGCTTGTGCTTCTGGTTTTGCTGCTGGAGCGCGGCATGCTCTTGTCGCAACTTTTCGAGCTCCTCGATATAAGTCCGCAGCTTTTCCAGCATGGGGTCGGCCGATTGGGGATGTGACGGATCGGCCGCCAGGGGGGCGGCCCGCAGGTCCTCCGCCACCAGGCTATTGAAGATGGCCAGCAGGCTGGCCCGGATCTGATTCAGGCTGCGGTCGCGCTCATCGCTGCTCAGAACTCCCCGGCTAAACGACTTTTCCAGGTGGTTGTAGCGACCCTCTACCTGGATGAGTTCATCGAAGGCGTCACGCTCGGGTTTGAGGTAGGGCACGATGAAGTCCAGACCCGGCCGGATGCCGGTGGTGAGC
>RFHL01000304.1 GCA_003696875.1 Bacteroidota bacterium
CACCCTGCACCTGATCTACCTCAATCTCCTACAGAACTATACCCAGATGGGACAGCTGGCCATGGCCCAGATTTATGCCGACTCGGCCTCGCTGCTCATCGATAGCCTTGATGGGATACAGCCCAAAGTGTCGCTCCACCTTTTCCGGTATCAGCTGGCCCTGGCCAAGGAAGATTATCAAGCTGCCCTCGCGGAATATGAGGCGTACCACCGCTGGGAAGACAGCCTCTCTGGCAAAAGCGTCCGCGAACAAACGGAAATCATGCGCCAGCAATTTGAGCTGGAACGACAGGCCTTGAGCAATACCGTTCTTAAGCAAGAAAAGGATCAACAAGCGCTGCAGCTACAGCAGCAGCGCTTCATTTCGGGCATCAGCCTTGGGGGCTTCATGCTGGCGCTAGGTCTGCTGGTGTATCTGTATAGAATGCACCAGAACCGAAAGAAACTGGTTCAGGCCCTCGAAGCCCAAACCACAGAACTGTCTGAGGCCAAAAACAAGGCGGAACAGGCCACCCGCACCAAGGCCGACTTCCTCTCAGTCATGTCGCATGAGATCCGCACCCCGCTCAATGCCGTCATTGCCATCGGGCATCTTCTCCTCGACGAGTCTCCGCGCCCCGACCAGAAAGAACGCCTCCTTACCCTCCGGCACTCGGCCCGGCATCTGCTGACCCTTATCAATGACATTCTGGACTTTTCCAAAATCGAAGCGGGAAAACTGGTCTTGGAGCAGACCCATTTTAACCTGTACACCCTCGCTAGCCAGAGCATCGAAAGCTTCAGGCCGCTGGCCCAGAGGAAGGGGTTGACCATAGGCCTCCAATACCCAAGCGAGCTGAGACAATGGTGGCAGGGCGATCCGATCCGGATCGGGCAGATCCTCTCCAATCTCATTAGCAACGCCGTCAAGTTTACCGAAAAAGGCTTTGTTCACCTACAGATCAGTGGCGAGGGGGAAAGCCTCCATGTGGCGGTCACCGATACGGGGGTAGGCATTGAGCCTGAAGCACAATCCAAAATCTTTGAGGCATTTTCCCAATCCGGCGCCGATACCGCCCGCCGGTTCGGGGGATCTGGTCTGGGCCTCAGTATATGCCGGCAGTTGCTCAACCTCATGGGCAGCCAAATCCAGCTGCAAAGTACGCCCGGACAGGGTAGTACGTTCTCGTTTTCTATCACCTTGCCACCAGGCATCCCACAACAGGTGCAGGACGACATTCCGGTGGGTCTTCCCAATGACGCCCTGATCCTTGTCGCTGAGGACAATGAGATCAACCAAATGGTGGTGAGCGAGTTTTTGGTAAAATGGCATTTTCGGGTATGCACCGCCGACAATGGGGAGGAAGTCCTCGCATGCCTGGAAAAGAAAGCGGTGGACCTGATTCTGATGGATGTGCACATGCCCGTCATGGATGGCCTGGAGGCGACCCGCCGGATCAGAGCTTTACCGGATCCCCGGCTTGCCCAGATTCCCATCATTGCCTTTACCGCCTCGGCTGGCGCCGAGGGGCAGG